>CAZFLB010000155.1:0-3377 GCA_964518945.1 uncultured Acidobacteriota bacterium
CGTATTCAACAAATGGGACCTAATTAATGGACGAGAGTCTAAGGCAAAAGAGTTAGCTGAAACTATTAGTGAGAGAATGCCTCACTTAGCCTTTGCGCCAATCATATTTTTGTCAGCACTCACGGGCAGAGGAGTTAAAACAATATATGACCGGATTCTGAGTGTTCGCACTCAACAACTGGTTCGAATTCAAACCGCTGATTTGAATCGGTTTATGGAACAAGTCATCGCTCGTGTTCCTCCGCGAGCAAAAACTGGCAAACAGGTCAGGTTTTACTACACAACACAAGTCGGAGTTTCACCGCCTCGATTTGTCATATTTTCCAATCGGTCACGCTCGGAGTTGGATTCGAACTACACACGGTATCTAACAAGGCAACTTCGTGAAAAATACGGGTTTGAGGGGACCCCTATCAAGGTCACAGTTCGTAAACGTAAAGGTCTGAACAGTCAATGATCACAGTTGACTTAACTCCAACCTCTCATATAATACTTGAGCTAAGAGGTGGTATCTTAACTATATGATGCATTAAGAGCAATTTATTTTGCTAGTCAACTTTAATGTTCCGATTATGACTAAAGCAGATTTGACCAAGGTTATATATGAGCGCCATGGCGGGTTATCCAACAAAGAGGCATCTGATCTAATAGATTTTATATTGGAGTCCATCAAACAGGGACTTCTGGATAGCAAGCGAGTACAATTAAGCGGGTTTGGGACCTTCGTCGTGCGAGACAAGCTGGAGCGTCTGGGTCGGAATCCACAAACAGGGGAAGCGATGGTAATACCAGGCCGAAAAACAGTTATTTTTCGACCATCAAAAAAGATCCAAGCTGATTTCATAAAAGAGGATGTCCGCTAAATGTCTAAAAACATTCCCAGTAAATTGTTTTTCAAAATCGGAGAGGTGTGCGAATTAACTGATACTCAGCCCTACGTCCTACGATACTGGGAAACAGAGTTCTCAACTCTTGCGCCAGCGAAAAACAATTCGGGACAAAGAATTTATCGAAATCGCGATATTGAAACAATTCTAAGAATTAAAACACTTTTGTACGAAGAGGGCTTTACTATCGCAGGGGCAAAGAAAAAAATCGAGTTAGAAATTGCTGCCGACTCAATTAAGCAAGAGCCAGCCCCTTCGAGCCCAAGCTCCGAGACCTCCTCTAGTGATTCTATGAGCGACACTCAAGATTCAATCGATCGTGACGGTGAGGTTGCTGAGCTCAAAGCTGAGATCAATAGTTTATTGAGCATGCTTGACGGGAAAACCCCCACCCCTAATAAGAAAACTGCAAAGGCAAGATCTAAGAAAAAATAGAATGTCCCGGAATCAGTCTATTCTTCGGTCAAACTGGACTCGGGACGTAGCGCAGCCTGGTAGCGCACTTGCTTGGGGGGCAAGTGGTCGTCGGTTCAAATCCGGACGTCCCGACCATTTCGGACAGCTAGACACCAATAGGACTTCAATACCCGGAATGAATATATTAGGAGACCCTCTTGACTGATACTCCCCAATCTGAGCCGACTACCGATAAAAAATCGTCAGGCATTCCCAAGGATTCTCATGCTGAAATCAGGGGAGCGAGAATTAACGTCGGGGCTGCTTTATGTTATTTAATCGTGCCCGCAGTTCTGTACCTCATCGTTAGTTCGTATAGGACTCACACCTTTCTTCGCTTTCACTCAATTCAGGCAATCAGTGTTATTGTCGTAGCCATTGGGTGCGAGGTGATCTTCGGGATGATGCCAATCCTCAGTTCCGCCCTGTTATTTCTATTACCGATTTTCGTGTCGGCCGTACTTATAATTTGCGCTGTAATGGCTGCGCAAGATAAAGATTTCAAACTGCCGATTATTGGAGATTTCGCAGAAGAACAAGCCAAATCGACCTTGAGCAGTTAGGGTTTCTAACTAGCCGTTCGCGTTGTAGACTATTCAGCGTTTGGTGTCGGGGCGTGGCTCAGCTTGGTAGAGCACCTGGTTCGGGATCAGGGGGTCGCAGGTTCAAATCCTGCCGCCCCGACCAAACAAATCAAGCTTTCATTCTCAGCGCGCTTCATCGCAGACCAAGCAAAGCATAAAAACTCTATTGTCACGGATACATTCTTAAAGGCGAGTGTATTTTCTGAAGCAACAAAAACACCACAGAACTCAATTGCCCCAATGTGTTATATATATCGCTCTCACTTACTAATCTTCAATTCTGAGGGCATGGATATGAATAAATGCTGTCTATTTCTTCTACTTATCCCGGGCGGTGTCTTTGCACAAAGTCCCGATATCATATTGCCGAACGGCTGGGGAGATGACCCTCCAAAGCTTAGTTCTCTTGTAGAGTTTGCTCGGAGCGAAAGCGACCTACGCGTAGCGATTACTCGTTATATCGAGGACAAAGCAGCCCTTAAGCGCCGCTATGAAATTCATTATTCACCAATACGAATCAAGCGACTGACCAATTTTTTTCTAGATTGGCAAGTCACATTAAAGAAACTTTCGTTCCAAGATCTAAATCATGAAGGTCAAATCGACTACATCGCACTACGCAATCGAATCCAATACGATTTAGAGTCGGTCCGTCTCGAGGAGGGACGCGGCCAGCAGATGGCTCCACTTATTCCATTCTCAGACCATTTGAGGCGGTTGCAGGAAGACCGTCATGACCGGAAACGGGTAGACCCGCGTTCAGCAGCCAGCACACTAAACTCAGTTGCCAATGAACTGATTCAGCTTACAGACACAATCGATGATCAAACGGGTAAAGTTTCGCCAGTCATAGCAAGACGTGCTGCAATCCAGGTCATGCATCTACGAGACGTTCTCAGAGATTGGAATAGGTTTTATGAGGGCTATGACCCAATATTCAATTTTTGGGTCCCAGAGCCATACGAAAGGGTCAGGGTTGGCCTGAAGTCTTATGCCGACGCTATTAATCGAGAGCTTCTTGGGATCAGCGAGGGACGTAAGGCACCAATTATTGGTGACCCTATACTTGATGAAGGCTTATACGCTGATTTAACTGTCGAGATGATTCCGTATACCGCAGCCGAATTGATAAAGATAGGCGAGCACGAATTCAGTTGGATAGAGAGCCAGTTTCGAGCTGTATCAAACAATATGGGTTATGGTGACGACTGGCTTGCTGCAATGGAGCACACGAAAAACCTGGCACCAGCACCAGGAGAAAAACCATGGACCATATTCGATATCGCGAAGTATTCAGAAAAATTCATTCAGGACCTTGATAACATCACGATGCCAAGTCTATCAAGAGAAATATGGCGTCTAGAGATGCAAACTCCGGAACGCCAGCTCATCAATCCCTTTTTTACGGGTGGGGAAGTTACCAGAGTGTCTTACCCCACAGCTGAAATGT
>CAZFLB010000156.1:0-6351 GCA_964518945.1 uncultured Acidobacteriota bacterium
GAGGAACTTGGTCTTTTTGGTGGGTTGGCGGTTTTAATGGCTTTCAGCGTTGTCCTATGGAGGGGTTTTGTCATAGCTTGGCGAGCGTCGGACAAGTTTGGCTTTCTCTTAGCAATGGGGCTGACTATGTGTCTTGTTGGTCAAGCTATGATCAACATAGGTGTGACAGTGGGTTTGTTGCCGACTACGGGTCTTCCTCTTCCTTTCATCTCTGCTGGAGGTAGTTCGCTTATTGCGAGCTTAGCTGCCGTGGGTTTGTTGCTATCGGTTTCACAGCATGCAAGGTAGTGTTTTAATGGTAGCTGCGGGTGGAACTGGAGGCCATTTGTATCCAGCACTTGCGGTGGCTGAGGAGTTTCGAAAACTTATTGAAGATGCCAAAGTTGTATTTGTCGGAACTCCACGAGGACTTGAGAGTTATATTGTTGGTCAAGCTGGATTCCCTCTTGAATATATAAGAGCCTCTCCACTGAGAGGGGGAACGCTTGCTCGAAAAGCAAGGGGGTTTTGTGAACTTTTTCTAGGAACCTATGACTCACTTAAGTTGCTAAAACGAGTACGTCCGTGTGTTGTTTTGGGGGTTGGTGCTTATGTTTCAGGGACGGTGTTACTTACAGCAGCATTTCGTGGAACTCCGTCATTGATTCTAGAGCCAAATGCTGAACCGGGATTAACCAACAAGTGGCTTGCACCATTTGTTGATGAAGCAGCTTGTGGGTGGAAGCAGACTACTCGGTATTTTGGGAAGAAGGCTGTTCTAACGGGCAATCCTGTTCGGAACTCTATTCTCAATGTTTCTCCGTTGAGAGAACAGAAAGAAAATATGCACATCCTCGTTTGTGGCGGGAGTCAAGGTTCTAGAGATTTGAATCGAATAATTACCGATAGTTTGCCTCTGTTTTCTGATGTTGTGAATCGACTTCAATTTACGCATCAGACGGGCTCTTACGATCTGGAATTTGTGAAAAACGCCTATGCAGAACATAAAATTCGAGCAAATGTAACTCCTTACATTGAAAACATGAGTCGAGCTTATGCTGCGAGTGATCTCGTTGTTGCTAGAGCGGGAGCAATTACTTGTGCTGAACTAGCTGCGGTAGGCCGACCGAGTATTTTAATCCCAATATCACTAGCCGGGGGACACCAAGAAAAGAATGCCGAGATGATGCAAAGATCTGGTGCTGTGCGCACTTTTCGCAGTGCTGAGGTAACCCCAGAAAAATTAACAACAGAAATCACCCGCTTGTTTGATTCACCGCAGGAAAGGTTGGCTATGGCCGAATGTGCTCGGAGTCTGGCTCGACCTGATGCTGCGAGGTGTGTTGCACAACGACTGGTACAACTTTTACAGCAAACTTCAAAGAGGGTTTATCCATGAGTGCTCCACTGTTCTCTAAAAAAACACGTGTACATTTTGTTGGGATTGGGGGCATTGGCATGAGTGGTATTGCTGAGGTGTTGTTGAACCTCGGATATTCTGTTAGCGGGAGTGATTTACAAAGTACGATAGTAACTACAGGTCTATCAACACGTGGTGCTACCGTTTTTCTAGGACATAGCATTAACAATGTCAAAGACGCAGATGTTGTAGTAATGTCGTCCGCTGTCCGAGAGGACAACCCTGAAGTTATTGAAGCAACCAGGCTTCAAATACCTATTATTCCACGTGCAGAAATGCTAGCCGAATTAATGCGACTCAAGTATGGAATTGCTGTAACCGGTTCCCATGGCAAAACAACGACGACTTCCATGATTGCAGTATTACTTGACTGTGCTGGTTTGGATCCGACGATGGTTATTGGTGGTCGTATTGCTGCACTCGGGGGAAATGCAAAGCTAGGAAGTTCTGAGCTCATGGTAGTCGAGGGAGACGAATCGGACAGAAGTTTCCTTCAGCTCTCTCCCGTTATCGCTGTTGTTACGGGGATAGACAGAGAACACCTGGAGGCTTATAGCAATATTGAAGATCTTACAGATACATTTGTCGATTTTGTCAACAAAGTGCCGTTTTACGGAGCCTCGATACTCTGCGTAGATGATGCCCGGATACGAGAAGTTCTACAAAGAATCCGGCGAAGGTACGTCACTTATGGGTTCTCCTCTCACGCTGATATTTCTGCGGATAATGTCACTCTCGATGGGTCGAACTCGCGATTTGAATTAAAGTTGAAAGGAAAGACGGTTGGACCTATAGAACTTCAGATCCCAGGTCGTGTTAACGTACTCAACAGTCTTGCTGCAATTGGTGCAGGTTGTGAACTTGGTTTAAGCATTGAAGAAATTCGTTCAGGACTTCAGTCGTTTTCGGGTGTTGATCGGCGTTTCCAAATAAAAGTGGATACTGGAGACATATTGATAGTGGATGATTATGGGCACCACCCGACTGAGATCCGTGCGACCTTAGAGGCTGCTAAGGATGCATTCACACGCCGCACTGTAGTTGTGTTCCAACCGCACCGTTATTCTAGAGTAGCTGCACTATTTGATGAATTTTGCCATGCGTTCGATTATGCTGACGAACTTGTCGTTACTGAGATATATCCAGCTGGAGAAGATGAGATACCCGGTGTTAGTGGAAAGAAACTTGCGGAAGGTATTCAAAGTTGTGGACATCAACATGTGCGTTTTATTGCTGATCTTGAAAGCGTTGTAGAATCGCTCGGAACCGAGATGCAACCAGGTGACCTTATAATTACGCTAGGTGCAGGGAGCGTTACTAGTGTTTCTGACAAGCTTGTGGAGGGAATACGTGCGAGAGTCTAGAAGTGCGGAACTAAGCCGCGATCTAGTTTCAGCAGGTATTTGTTTTGAACGCGAAGTACCCTTGTCCCGTTTCACCACTCTTGGCTTGGGAGGGCCGGCTGAGATTTTAGCTCGGCCACGTTCAGTAGATGAAGTACAAACGATTTTTGAGCTTACAAGTAATCATGACGTGCCAATAAAGGTCCTGGGTGCTGGTAGTAATCTTATTGTGAATGATTCTGGTGTTGCTGGAGTTGTAGTACATACGGCGTCACTTGATAGTGTTTCAATCCGAGAAGATGGAATCGTGCAAGCTGGCGCCGGTTGTAATTTTCCTGCACTTGTTCGCCGCACAGCATCTGCAGGATGGAGGGGGCTTGAGTCAGGCGTTGGGATACCCGGCTCCCTAGGTGGTGTTTTGACAATGAATGCAGGTGCTTACAAGTTTTCGGTAGGTGTGCATGTAGAAGAAGTTGTTGCAGCTTCCCTAACATCTGGAAAAGTGATTCTGCCAAAGACATCGATAAATTTTCGGTATCGGTCATCTTCATTTGGTCCGGAACTTGTCGTCGTAGGTGCTAAGCTTTCGCTCGTTGCAGACTCAGTTGCTGACATTCGTGCTGATATGGAAGAGTATATGCGCTTCCGAAAGCAAACTCAGCCAGTTGGTGTTAAGAGTGCTGGTTGTATCTTTAAAAATCCTGAAGGCAGTTCTGCGGGAAAGCTTCTCGATGATCTAGGTCTAAAAGGGTTTAGTATTGGCAAAGCTAGGATATCAGAGGTCCATGCAAATTTTATCGTTCATGAAGGTGATTCTAGTACGGATGAAGTGCTTGCGCTCATTGAGGCTGTTCGTGAAAAGGTTCAAGTATCTGCTCATATTGAACTTGAGCAAGAGGTTATGACTTGGCATTAAACAAAACTGACCCCACTTCACCTCCGGAGAGATTTCTCCGTGGTACGCAGACAAGGCAGCAAACGCCTTATCGATGGGGTCGAAAAAAAATCAAAGGTATGATGCTTTTTGTAGGAAGTATTATCATTGCATTGAGTTTTATATGGAAATTCACAGCATTTGGTCAGGGTCCTGAGTTGAAAGTAGACCGATTGCTAGTAGAAGGCAATGACCAACTTTCTGACGGCGAGATTCTAGAATTATTGGAATTGACCAAAAGCTCTAATATTTTAACTCTAGATCTTGAACAGGTGCGCACTAAGCTTTTAAGGTCGGCGTGGGTGCGTGAAGTGGAAATTGAAAGAATTCTACCTGCAACACTTACACTTCAAATTCAGGAGCGCCAGCCCGTTGCTATCGCTGTTCTCGATCAAATGTATCTATTAGCTGCAGATGGTACTGTACTTGATGAGTTGTCTCCACAATATAATTTGGAGAAACTTGTTTTAGTAAGGGGTCTGAAGGGTGGAGCAGCGGCTTTCTCTGATCGGTTAGTACTTGCCGGAAGGGTATCGGCCGAGTTATTTAAGCACCAGCAACTAGTTGAGCACGTATCTGAACTGGATGTACAGGGAGGTTCTGAGTCTTTGCTGTTAAATTTGAGATCTCCGCCAATGACGATCCTTGTCTCGAGTAAAACTATGGTAGAACGTCTTATGGAAATTATTCCGCTGCTCGAGGGAATAAAGCAGAACTTTACTTTCTTGGATGTCGTCGATTTGCGTTTCGACGGCCGTGTTTATCTTCGTACACAGGAGAAGGAAACTGCCTTTGACGGGTGGAAACCCGAACTTGCGGTTACTTCTGGAGGTGCATCATTCTGAGTAATAGGGACAAATACATCGTAGGACTTGATATCGGTACGACAAAGATCACCGCTATTGTTGCCGAAGTGACTGAAGAGTGGCGAGTTGACATCATAGGTATAGGGTCAGCAGAGTCAAAGGGTTTGCGCAAGGGTATGGTTATCAATCTGGAGCAAACTGTTGAGTCGATCAAGCGAGTCGTAGAGGAAGCGGAACTGATGGCGGGGGTTGAAATAGAGCAAGCCCATGTTGGCTTAGCTGGTAGCCACGTCAAGGGGTTTAATAGTCGTGCGGTAGTTGCAATTACAAACAAGAATCGTGAGATAACACGTGAAGATGTGTTTCGCTCTATTGATGCTGCTAAGGCTATCTCGTTTCCAACTGACCGAAACATCGTGCACGTTTTACCTCAAGAGTTTGTTGTAGATGGACACGATGGTATTCACGACCCAACAGGGATGACTGGTTCGAGACTTGAAGCCAATGTTCACATCATTACAGCCGGGGCAACTGCGACTCAGAACATCGTAACTTGTGTTAATCGTGCTGGAATGGAAGTTACAGAGACAGTTCTTGAGCAACTTGCTGCTGCAGAGGCTGTGCTGACACCAGATGAAAAGGAGTTAGGAGTTGCTCTTGTAGATATTGGGGGCGGCACTACGGATCTTGCAATATTTGATAAAGGAACAATATGGCACACCGCTGTACTACCTACGGGTGGAGACCATTTTACGAATGATGTTGCTGTTGGCCTTCGCACTCCTATTCTAGAGGCTGAGAAAATCAAGAAAAAATATGGGTCCTGTCTTTCTACCATGGTATCTGATGAGGATACTATCGAAGTCCCTAGTGTGGGAGGACGAAAAGATCGCATCCTCCCGCGTCAGCACCTGTCTGATATCTTACAGCCAAGAGCCGAAGAGGTTTGTCATCTTATATACGAAGAGATACAACGCGCTGGCTATGAGCGAGTACTGAACTCAGGAATCGTTTTTACGGGCGGAAGTGCTGCACTGGAAGGGTTGGCTGAGGTTGCGGATCGTATCTTCGACATGCCGATCCGATGTGGTATTCCAAGTGGCGTGGGGGGGCTTGTAGATGTCGTGGCTGATCCTGCTTATGCGACTTCGGTTGGACTTGTATTGCATGCCCATCGGATTCGTTCAAACAAGTTGATACCACAGGTTTCTCCAAGGTCATGGTGGAAGTTTTGGGATCGTTTTCGCCGCTCGGTTAACGTCTCTATCGCAGGAATTTAGGTTTTAGGGGTGAAAATTAAGTGAATAACCGTGTTGGAAGAAACTAATTAGGCGAGCTGAACAAGACTACTAGATCTTGAATAAATTTTGTGTTACATACAACTGGTTGTGATTTAATTTAATTATTGGTGTCTGCCGTCATGAGGGGTTGAAGATGATTCGTTTCGAAGAGGACAACGGGGTTTTAGACTCTCAACTGTCTTTGGAACAAGGTGGGGGCGCCCGCGCCTGCATTAAAGTTATTGGAGTTGGTGGTGGCGGCGGCAATGCTGTTAATCGCATGATTGCCTCAAGAATAGCTGGGGTTGAGTTTCTTACTGCGAATACTGATCAACAAGCATTAAAAACAAGCCGTGCTCCAACGACTATTAGCTTGGGTTCTAAGCTTACAAAGGGGCTTGGGTGTGGTGCCGATCCAGAAATAGGCCGTCAAGCAGCACTTGAGGATACAGAGAATATTCTTGAAGCTATTGAGGGTGCCGATATGGTTTTTATTACTGCCGGACTGGGTGGTGGCACTGGAACCGGGGCAGCTCCAATTGTGGCTTCATTAGCAAGTGAGCTTGGTGCACTAACAATTGCGGTAGTT
>CAZFLB010000157.1:0-6464 GCA_964518945.1 uncultured Acidobacteriota bacterium
ATCCATATAGAGATATGGGATTTTCTATGCCTCCAAGACCGGCAAATTTTGATCCAAACGACCCCACTCTTCAAAGAATGTTTCCGGCTACTATTGGTACTAGTAGTATGGTTGGTGTAACAGTTCGTATTCCAGAAAAATTTAATATGACCCATAAACCGGAAATATTATTTTGCTCCCGTAGTAATCCAGTTAAGGGGACTGGCAAGCCTGAACAAATAGCTGAGATTTTGCGTAAGATACCTTTCCAAGTAAGTTTTGTTCAACATCATGAAGAAACGAGCCAGTTTGCAGATATAATTTTACCGGATACTCATTATCTGGAACGACTTATCCCATTTTCTAGGGATCCATATTCTAATTTTATAGGAGCTCCTTCTCCAGATGATTTACGATGGGATTTTGCGATTCAACAGCCTGTAATAAAACCAATTGGAGAATCAAGAAATTGGATAGAGGTTTTATGGGATTTGGCACATAGAGCTGGGATAGCGGAGGATTTATATAGTGTCATAAATATAAGTCTACAGTTAAAACCTGGTCTGAAACTAGAAAGAGGTAAGAGGTATACGTTTAGGGAATTTTCAGATGCGTGGATAAAATCGTGGTGTGGCACTGAATTCGGACTAGATTATTTTGAGGAAAATGGATGGGCTCCATCAAGTGAAGAGAGAACCGTTAAGGATAGATATCCAAGAATATTTCATGATGGGAGAATTCCATTATATCTTGAACATTGGATAGATGCAGGTAATCAAATCCAACAAATCGTAACTGATCAGGAACTGGAATGGGGAGATCTAAGTGATTATTCACCATTGGTTAGTTTTAAGGAATGCTGGGCATCTAATGAGGGAGGGGATGACTTCCCATTGTATCTTGTTAGTACAAAGTTAGGTTTTCTTACATTAAATACTAGTTCTATTAAAAACCCTCATCTTCAAGAAATTGCCTCTGCTGCTGGAGAGGCCTACAAAATTGGAATTCATCCTGATATAGCAAATAGGCTTAGCATTGAGAATGGTGATATTGTTGAAATAGAGGGAGCTAGCGGACGAAAGACTCTTAGCACTGCTAGAATAACCCGTGATGTTCATCCTAAAGTAATTATGGCACCGGGGAATGTAGTTCATTTATTTACAAAGAATAGTAAAAAAGAAATAGCACAGGGAATTCATTTGAATAGCTTTATCCCATTTCAATTAGAACGTATGGATATGGTTTCTGGAGCATTGGATGCTTGTGTTAAAGTTAAAATTAGAAAAATAAGAAAAGGAGGCTAGTATGTGTAGAGGGCACGGCGGACATAGTGTTAGCAACTCCATACAAATGATTCAATCCTCACAAACTAATAAAGTAGAGCTTTCAGATGCCGTTTCAGTGGCTAGATTTCTGGCAGAACTGCCTGAGCTTAGGTTCTCAGCAGCTATTGGTTTAGAGGGATATGGGAATACCAAAAAGGGTGATAAAGTATTTATTTGTACTGATAGTCTTTATGATCCACAAGTAGCTGATCTGATCAGTTATGCCCTTAAGGAAAAAGGTGCGAAAGTTGATCAATTAGTTGTTGAAGCAGAGCCAGACCGTGAGTTTAACGAAGTTGATGAAGTGGAAGCAATGATGCGACGATGTGCTTGGACTGAATACCCACGTCGCTATGAAGGAATTAACTGGGTAGAACAGCTTGCAGTTAGGGAAAATTATGACCTACTTATTATAGGTAGAGGTGGGCCAGCTCCTATGTTTGATCCTGCTTCTCCAAACTCTTCAGCGGTTGTTAAGCCAGGTAATCGGCCCAAACTTAGGTATGAACAAATTCCATGGTTCGATCTGAATCAGCTTTGTTCACCATATGTTACTTTTCCTAGAGACCTTCATATGTTAATTAATGAAAAAGTTCATGATGCGGCCGTTGTAAAGTCTCGAGGCGGGACTGTTCATATTACAGATCCAGAAGGAACGGATGTTCGTTGGACAAATTTTGAAGAGTATTATGATACTGATAGGTATTGGGATACTTCAGGTCCTATTTGGTGTCATGTTCAATGCCATGCGACTCCCCCTATTCTTGAAAAGGAAGATGCCGAAGGCGTTGTAGCAGGTACAATAAATCACTTTGGACGTCCCTTCCCAAATATCAAAACATATTATGAAGGTGGGAAACTAGTAAAGATAGATGGAGGTGGAGAATATGGTGATAGTTGGCGATCAATGATGGAAGAGACTCGATCAATTCAGTATCCTAGCTTTCCTAGTCCAGGATTATTTTGGCTCTATGAAATAGCTATTGGAACTAATCCTAAGGTTGTACCTGAACCACCAGAGAGAATCCGTTTTATATCGTCAGGTGGAGTTGAAAAAGAACGTGGACGAGCAGGAGTTGTGCACTTTGGTATCGGATGTGATTGGCGTGATACTGACGAATTTTGGGCTGGACCTAAAGGTATTCTTCATGGACATCTCCATGTACATATCTTTTTCCCAACAATGAAGGTTAAAACTAAATTAGGGGAGAGTATTACCATTATCGAAAACGGACGCCTTACAGCATTAGATGATCCAGATGTAAGGAAACTTGCATCTAAATATGGAAATCCAGATGAGGTACTTAAAGAGGCGTGGACACCTAAAATTCCTGGAATTAATGTGCCAGGAGATTATGAGAAAGATTATGGCCTAGATCCAGCTACATGGATATATATGGGTAAACGGGATAGTTAATAAATCTATATCAATACGTTAAATTACAGCCATTATTTAGGGAGTTAATTTATATGCCTGGTGAGAAAATATTGGTTACAGGTGGACTCGGTGCAATTGGATCATTTGTAACACGCCATTTTATTGAGAATGGATATAGTCCAATAGTTTTTGATTCTCGCCCAGACTTCTCCCTGGTAAGTGATTTGAAAGAGCAATTTGAGCTGGTTCTAGGGGATATAATGGACTTCCCGGCCCTTTCTCGGATAGTTAAAGAAAACAAAATTAAGCGAGTTGCTCATATGGCTGCTCTTATGCCTGATATTTGTCAGAGTAATCCTTCTTTAGGTTGGAGAGTTAATGCAGATGGTACTATCAATATGCTGGAATTAGCTCGTACATTTGGTATAGAGCGCCTCGTGTTTGCAAGTTCTAGTGCAGTATATGCTGATAAAGAAGGGAAATACTCCCATCCAGATTATGTCCCCATTTCTGAGGATTACCCTAAGAATCCATCTGACGTTTATGGTGTTACTAAGCTTGTTTGTGAATTGATGGCCCAGCAGTATCATGCTAATTATGGATTACCATACGTAGCTTTACGTTTTGCCGCTACTTATGGACCAGGGAAATTAGCACGTCATGGACGTGTGGGAATGCATAGTCGCTTGATAGAGGATGCAATGAGTGGGATACCGATTAAACATCCTCAAGGAGCTGATCAGCCTGATGATATGGTTTATAACCGCGATGTAGGATTAGGGGTCTTTTTAGCCGTAACAAAAAGTGATGTGAAAAGTGGGTCATATAATATTGGATCAGGGAGAATGTGTACTTTAAATGATATGGCTAAAGCCCTAAAAGAGTTTATTGAAGGGGCAATTGTAGAAATAGGACCAGGTCTAGATTATTATGGCAATAACACACGTTATTATGGACAATTTGATATTACTCGTGCGTCTGAAATGTTCGATTATAAACCAATATATGATATTAGAGCTGGAATTAAAGACTACATTGAGTTAATGAATGAACTTGGACTTAGTAGGTCACCTGAATAGGTGACTTCGCTTTAAAAATTTGTGCCATATTGTAGAATTGGTATAAAAAAGTGAAGAATTTACTGACCAATCCTACTTGCAAACCTACTCATGAGATTGTACCGTAATGCAGTAGTATTTAGGTAAATTTGCTTAAAGATATATCAATGACAAATAAATTACCCCCTTATACATCTTCTATACATTTTGAACTCCGCTTGTGCAAATATGATATTGCTGGATCAATCGCACATGCCAAAATGCTTGGTAAGCAGAAAATAATATCTAAGGAGGAGTCAGGATTAATAATTAATGGGCTTGAAGCTATATTATTAGAAATCGATCAAGATGCCTTTCAATGGAGAGTCAATTTAGAAGATATACATATGAATATTGAAGCTCGGTTGTATGAAAAGATTGGTGATACAGCAGGTAAACTTCATACAGCCCGATCTCGTAATGATCAAATTGCAACAGATATGCGTCTTTATACAAAAGATGTTATTAAGGAAGTGTTAGGACATATTACCCAACTTCAAAGAGCTATTGTTGTACAAGGGGAAAACAATATATCGACGTTGCTTCCAGGCTATACTCATCTCCAAAGGGCTCAACCAGTTCTTTTACCACATCATCTATTAGCTTATTTTGAAATGTTAGAACGTGATAAAGAACGTTTCAAGCAAGCATATACCCGTACAGATATTCTCCCATTAGGAAGTGGAGCGTTGGCAGGTGTACCGTATCCGATTGATCGATGGTTTGTTGCAAAAGAATTGGGTTTTAACAGCATATCCAGAAATAGTATGGATGTAGTCTCTGATCGCGATTATATATTAGATTTTATTTCATCATCAGCTATCTGTATTATGCATCTATCTCGTTTAGCTGAGGAACTTATTTTATGGTCCTCCCAGGAGTTTAATTTCATTCAACTTAGCGATGAATATACAACTGGTAGTAGTATTATGCCGCAGAAACGGAATCCTGACTTCGCCGAATTAGCTCGGGGTAAGACGGGGCGTATTTATGGGCATCTGATGGGAGTACTTTCTTTAATGAAAGGATTGCCAATGACATATAATCGAGATATGCAGGATGACAAAGAAGGATTTTTTGATACCATAGATACTCTATTATCAACTTTAGATGTATTTACTGGAATGGTCTCAGGGATGATGGTAAATGAAATACAGATGGGCTCATATACTGTTGAGGGAGGCTATCTATTAGCTACTGATATAGCTGATTATTTAGTATCTAAAGGGGTACCATTTAGAGAAGCGCATGGCATTTCCAGAAAACTTTCTGAATATGCTTATGGTGCCGGAAAAACATTTGATAAACTAATGTTGAAAGAATATCGTAAATTCTCTGCTAAGTTTGAAAAAGATGTTTACCTAATTACCGTCCAATCTTCCGTTGCAGCCAGAGATGTGATTGGCGGTACGGCACCTAAACGAGTGTCAGAAGCCTTAAAGAATGCAAAAAGCATTTTGGAGGCCGGCAATGGGTGTTGATACAAACGGAGTTATTAAATTTGCTCCATCTATCCTTTCATCAGATCATGCACAATTAGGAACTGCTGTGGCAGAGGCTACATCAGCAGGAGTGGATATGATTCATGTTGATATTATGGATGGGCACTTTGTTCCAATGATTACGTGGGGTGCTGGAACTGTTGCTGCCCTAAAATCCTGGACCTCTTTACCGTTAGATGTTCATTTAATGATTGATCAACCTGAAAAACATATTAAAGAATTCCTTAATGCAGGTGCAGATATAATAACCGTACATGTTGAAGCATGTACTCATCTTCATTGGATCATAGATCAGATTAAAAGTTTTGGTGCCAAAGTCGGCGTGGCAATTAACCCTGGTACTTCAATATTAGAGATTGAAGGCGTTTTACATTGGCTTGATCAAGTATTAGTGATGACTGTTAATCCTGGACTACCAGGGCAACAATTCATACCAGGTATTGAAAAAAAGATAGCCAGAGTTTTTGGGATAATGGAAAAACGTGAACATATAAATAGTGATTTGGAAGTAGATGGTGGTATTAATATGGACACAGCGTCCCTTGCTGTAAAGGCAGGTGCTAATATTTTAGTAGCTGGCAGTTCTGTTTTTAACCAATATGGAAGTGTTTCAGAAAATGTGGATAAAATAAGGAAATCTATTTAATAGATTTAGGTTACTAGTTATATATATGGATCTATATAGGTTTTGAACAACAATAAAAAACTTGTGATTTGTTAAATATTTATTTGTGCTGTTTGTACATACCAAAAGCTAGAATCATTATGCAATATGCTATACCAACACATACCATTAGACTTAAAACAGCTATTGGTTGACCGAAGCCTAATGTTTCGCTGATGAAACCCCAAGAAAATGGGCCTACAATAGCGGACAGTTTACCAACCATACTATGTAACCCAAAAAATTCTCCTAGACTTTCTCTTGGTGTCAAAATTATCATATATGGTCTATCAGCGGCCCATAGACCTGCAGTAAAAAGACCTACAAATATTCCAAATGCCCACCACAATTCTTGTGGGAGGTTAAGCAAGGGAATTAAAGAGCCTATTAATAGTATGAATACCCATCCAGTTAATACAATTTGTAGTGACCATCTTGGACCAATGATGTCAACAATTCGACCCCAAATTAAGGCGCTTGGAATTGCAACTATTATACCTGTTAGAAGAATTAATTCTG
>CAZFLB010000158.1:0-15811 GCA_964518945.1 uncultured Acidobacteriota bacterium
GACCCCCAATAAACAAGATGTTGTGGTGGCCTCGTAACTACCGCACTGGGAGGTAATTCGATATCTAGAGAATTCAGTATCACTCGGATACTCGAAGGTAAACTCTCGGCTATATGATGACGCTTTCCTCCACCTTTATCGAAAAGAGTTACTGAAAAACCAAGATCGGCAAGCTTCGACGCACAACAAGCACCTGCAGGACCTCCACCTATAACAGCAATATCGCAAAAAGTCACATCAGACCAAACGAATCAACCCTGATATCATACGTCCTGATGGACAAAAGACAATATCCTACATTTCGTTCACACTTCATTCCCCGAAGCACCTCAGGTCGTCGAGCATCGATACTTTTTCTTCTCCTATTCGCCCTTGCAGAGCCACCGTTTGTTTTCACGTTCGCAAATAGCATTGAGCCAACCCTGTTCGGAGCACCCTTTCTCTATTGGTATCTCCTCATTATTTATTTAGCCTTGATTGGCATTTTAAGCTGGATATACAAACGCGGAATTTAGTGCTGTGCAACCTTGGATCATAGCAACTGGACTTATATTTCTTTATCTCGCCACAACACTTGTCCTAGGACTAATCGCAAATCGTAAACTCGCGATTGACGTCGAGGATTTCTTTCTATATGGCCGTAACGCCGGTTTTGTAGTCCTATATCTAACGGTGGTCGCAACATATCACTCCGCATTTGCCTTTCTAGGTTCCACTGGGTTTTTCTATACACACGGAATCGGATTTTGGGACGCAGGGACATGGACCATTCTCGTTGGCGCTATCAGCTATGTGCTTGGAACCCGGATTTGGGCTCTCGGAAAGAAATTTGGCTATTTGACCCCTGCCGATCTGCTGGCAGACTTCTATGAAAGTGAAGCGGTACGAATCATCGTAGCGTTGGTTTCAGTTCTATTTACAATCCTCTATATCCAAGTTCAAGCTCAGGGGCTCGGCTACATCATTTCTGTAGCTTCAGGAGATCGAATCTCCTTTGAGTTAGGGACACTAGTTTTGCTTGTCGTTGCGGCGATATATCTCGTTGTAGGTGGGTTGCGCGCTGTTTACTGGACGGACGTCGTTCAAGGAATCTGGCTATACATTGCCATTTGGGTTGGAGCGCTTGTACTTACCTATAAGCTTTTTGGAGGACCTGTTGCCCTATGGCATCAGGTTGCTGCAGTACGACCTGAACTCCTCACACTACCAGGTCCTGAAGGTTTTTTCACTCCAGGTATGTGGTTCGGGATGATGGTGTCTTTATGCGGCATTCTCTTCATGCCACAAATGATGATACGTTATTACACAGCGGCCTCCGCCCAGACAATCAGATTGCTTGGGGCAACAACACCCCTATATCTCATGACTCTTTACATCCCGGCTGCTTTAGTAGGCTTGGGTGGCGCGTTGGTTCTTCCCGGCATGGACATACCCGACCGCATTTTTCCAGAGCTTTTGTTTCGCTATGCGCCACCGTGGTTAACTGGCTTGATCCTCGCTGGTGCAGCCGCTGCTGCAATGTCAACCTTGGATTCCATCCTACACGCGAACATGACCGTACTCACAAGAGATGTTTATCAACGCTATGTAAACCCCAACGCCAACTCGGAAGATTCAGTTCGTGTTGGTCGAGGCATTGTTTTTGTTTTGCTCGCCGTTGGCTACGTCCTTGCGACGCAAAGATTTGAGTTTCTCGTTGTAGTAGTATCTTTGTCCGGTTCCGGCGCGCTCCAACTTGCACCTGCCATTGTGAACGTGTGCTTCCCGCAGAAGTACATTCTAACAAAGGCTGGAGTTTTGTCCGGACTAGCCGTTGGGCTCACAACTCTTTTTTTTACACTTGTTATCTACCCTCACCCAGCGTCCATTCATGGTGTAGTCTGGTCGCTCTTAGCTAATATCGGCGTGGCCTTCTTCGTTTCTGCATTCACAGCGAAACCATCAAGAGAAACAGTTTGGCGAATTCATGGAGAGATGGAGCGGTTTATCTACGGAACAGACGAAGAGCCATTACAGGGCTCTCTTTAATCATGACTACATAATTCGGTCGCTAAGTTGTTGTGCGATTGGCAAATTCAGTTCTGGAAAGAAGATCTCTTAGTGTAAACGGCGCTACAACATCACCGAGTACACTTCTTCTAAAACATTATTTCATAAGAAAAATAGGATGCCGACCTTCAGCACTATCCAAAGAAGAGTTATGCGCCTACTGAGAATGCCCCCTCGCTGCAATGGGCCACAGCTCTGTAACTTTTTCATCACGGAAAGGGTAAAAATGATCATACAAATTGACTGTCGGATCGCAATGCGATGCAATCAATAAGATTTTTTCTCCAACTTCGATTCTACGGCTAGGATTCTTAAATTGTAGAATGCCATGCTCATCACCACCCCACCGATAAGAAACACCTTCAATATCACGAAGAACCGGTGCCTCTTTATCCGCTGCAAAAGCTTTTAACCCAGCATCAATCGTTATACGCCCTGACGCGGGCTGACTAATAGCAGTAGCGAGGACAAGGAGAGAAGGTCGAAAGTCATCGAATACTGCTCCATTTCGGCCACCGATGTTCCTGTAGTTAACATCCATGAACAGGTAAGACCCTACCTGCATGTCATCAACACCTCTAACTTCAGAATCAATATTGTAGGTACCCGTTCCTCCCCCCGATAAAAATTTCACCGGGAACCCAGCTTTCTTTGTCATCTCCTTCGTCGCTACTGCAAGTTTCATCGCTTTCTGGGATTCCTGTTTTCTATACTCCCAGCCACTGATGTGCTGCAAATGTCCAGCATATGCTTGAAAACCCGCAAAACGGACGGAGGCACTCTTATCAATTTTCTTAACAAGTTCTACAGCTGGGTCACCCATCGTTATTCCCGTGCGGCCCATCATGTTGAGACCTACAACCAGACTAAGTTCAATACCTTCAGCACTCGCTGCATCACTGTAGTCTTGAACATTTTGAGCTTGATCTACCACCACATGAATATCAGGACTCTTTTTCGCAATCGCAACAACGCGTGCGATTTTTTCCGGCGTCACGACTGGCGATGTGATCAGAACACTTTCGATGCCAGACTCAACCATCACTTCGGCTTCACTAACTTTGGCAACGCAAATTCCGATTGCTCCTCGTTCCATTTGCTTTCTTGCAAGAATAGGGCATTTATGAGTCTTGCTGTGAGGTCGCAATTCCTGAGACTTCGTAGCATAAAATTGGGTCATCTTATCGAGGTTGTGCTCAAGCGCATTTTCGTCCACAACAAGCGCAGGAGTTGGGAGGTCCCAAAGGCTCTTTGGAGAATCGAGCAAAACTGGATTGAAGTCTCTGCTATCAGAAGTTCTAGTTGAAGCAAGAAGAGTTGTACCTGTAGCACCAGTGGTTGCGGCTCCCATAAATTGACGTCTCGAAATACCCTTCATTTTCTTCGTTAACTTCATTTGATAGACCTCCTCTAAGGAGTCAAAAGGCTACCACGCCTGTTTTAGACTGTCACACCAAACCGTTGAACATAATATCTCTTAAACTTTTACAAATTTCTAGCCCAGCTAAGCTAATCCAAGAAACTGCGGCTAATGCGTTTGCGTTTACCAGTCAACTCTTAAGATGTTTATGGAAAAATGCCAGCGTCTCTTCCCAAGCCTCTTTTGCTGGGCCAGCTTGGTAATTTGTTCCCGAAGGATTTGCAAATGCATGATCAGCGTCATCATAAATACGAATATCCACCTCTTTTCCAAGTGCAATCAATACCTCTTCGAAAGCACTTACAGACTTAAGGGAGATCCCTTGATCTAAACCCCCAAAAAAACCAAGAATAGGCATTTTTAAAGGTTGGAGAACATCTCTTTCGCTTACAAGACGACCATAATAAATCACTGTTGCGTCGATATCCTCCGGGAGAGCAATAGCAGTATTAAGGGACCACCCTCCACCGAAACACCAACCAATGGTACCAACTTTTTGTTTTTGAGAAGATAGATACGAATAAGCTTGTCTAACATTCTCTGTAAGAACATCTCGGTTTTCTAATGATGCTGACATGAGACGCCTTGCATCCTCAGGAGTCTCAGCTAATCGTCCATTGTATAGATCTACCGCAAGCGCTTGATAACCTGCTGCCGCAAGTTGATCGGTCATCGAGCGAATATTATCGTTCAGCCCCCACCATTCATGAATGACTATGATTCCAGGAAATGGACCAGTCGAGTCAGAAGGTCGAGAGAGATAACCCTTCGCTGTGTGTCCATTCATCGTTGCGTAGTCAACCATCTTTGAATCGATGGTCACGCTAACGCTTACTTCTGATAACTCGTTAGAAACTGGAGCATCAACCGCATGCTCGCGGTACATGTTGTTGACATGCTCTGACTCTGAAGCACAGCTGCAAAAATACCAAATCAATAAACTTAGAACTGTCGCTTGCTTCACAGAACACACCTCCCTGCCGAGTTTCACAATGCATTAATAAACTCAATTGCTTTGGAGCTCAAGATTAACAGATAGCTCCCGAAACGCTCAATGTTCTCTCAAGAAACTTCGGAATGAAAGAGACGGCTTATGTTCATCAAGGCAGCAATGTTCGAGTTCATCATGAATCTGCGACGTTTCAGCCTGAATAGTGATATGTCGAATGCCATAACGTTCTCGAAGCAAAACTGTTGCTTTTCTAAGCACTTCATCAGCAATTTCACTCGAAACAACTTCAGCATGTGCACTCAAGGATACGAAGCCAGAAGTTACCGTCCAGACATGGAGATCGTGTATATCACTTACGCCATCGATTTCAGTCAGATCATTTTTAACAACCTCTGTATCAAGGTGATATGGCGAGCTCTCAAGAAGCACAGAAACAGTCTCCCGCACCAATCTTCCACCAGAAACGAGAATTAAAACCGATATAAAAATACTGACAATTCCATCGATAGGATTCCACCCAGTAAAATGAATAAACACCCCAGAAAAAATCACTCCAAGAGATCCAAGCACATCACTTAACAAGTGTAAGAATGCTGCACGTATATTTAGACTACCCTTATTGTGGCTACCTAGGATTTTCATCGCTACGAGGTTCACAATTAGCCCTAAACTAGCAATAACCATGACTGGACCACTAGCAACATCAGGAGCATCTCTCAAACGACTCAATGCATGGAAACTCACAAAAAGTGCTATGCCTAAAAGCAACATGCCGTTGGCGAGTGCAGCCAGAATCTCAGCCCGGTGAAACCCAAACGTCAGCTTTTGTGTATGTGGACGATTTGCCACCCACATTGCAAAAAGCCCGAGACCGAGAGCGGCCGCATCTGAGGTCATGTGCCCAGCATCCGCCATCAAAGCCAAACTGTTAGAAAGAAGACCTCCTATGAGTTCTACTAACATGAAAACCGAAGTGAGAGCGAACGCGAGCAACATTGCTCTAGGCCCTCCGGGAGATGGTTGGTGCTCGTGGTGGTGCCGTTCAGTGTGTGAGCTTCGGTTCGATGCAGTTGAGGTCATCTCATTGAATAATAGTTCAATTGCTTACAAAACGTTAGGATGTCAAACTGTCATTCTATATACATCCTCGAGTTCCTGAAATTTCGCTATTAACTAACGGTAAAAATTTCTTATAGGATGTTATGATCTTTATTTGGTAAGACCTGAATCAAAGAACTAAAGCAAAAGGAGACCCTCTCAATGGGTGAAGCAAAATACATTACCGCCACAGAAGAGAATTTTCAAAAGGAAGTGATTGAATCTTCACAGCCAGTCCTCGTAGACTTCTGGGCCGAGTGGTGCGGCCCTTGCAAGATGATTGCTCCAACGATTGAGGAGCTCGCAGCTGATTTCGAGGGTAAAGCGAAAATTGCGAAAGTCAACGTTGATGACCAACCGAACCTTGCAGGGCAATATAGCGTGCGTTCTATACCAACACTTCTATTTTTTCGCGATGGCAAGGTGGCTGAACAAGTTGTCGGAGCCGCGGCCAAAGAAACGCTAACAGAAAAACTCAACGTATTAGTTGAAGCCTGATGGTCTTGTAGAAATCTGCACCTACAAAAAAGAGTGCGGAACTAGACTACACTGGTTACGGCAACAGATCCTTACTCAGATCAATCACTTACTCCTATTGATTGATTATGCCCTAACCGACTACTTCACTCCTATTGGTCCGAACTGGATTCGCTTTCTAAAGAAGCAATAAATTGTTTCGCTTCTTCAAGCTGTGGACCCGGCTGTGCAATCTGGATATATGTCTCGAAGTGAGTCTTTGCAGTAGCATCATCTTCCTCCTGCGCCGCCATCCAACCAAGGACATAATGTGCTTCTGGTGCACGTGGGTCGGTGTTAGGCAATGCTGCGAGGAACGCTGACATGTGTGTTTTCATTGAAGCAAATTGGGCTGCTTTGTCTGCAGCTTGATCAACGGTTCGAAACATCGAGGAACCTGCCATAAAGTGAGCTTGCGGGGCAAAGTTTCCACTGCCATCCAATGCAATGTATTTTGAAAGTCGGCTAATCGCTTTGTTGTGGTCGCCGGTTATGTAATTTATCCTACCAGCAAAAAAATAAGGTTGGGGGAGATCTGGGTTAATCTCAATAACCTTACTAAATGCTACCTCAGAACGCGCCTGTTTTTTATCCTGTAAAAGGCTCCGTGCCAGCACAAATTGAGCTTGTAGATCATTTGGTTCCTTTGCTACAAATTGATCAAGAAGATTAATCGCTTCTTTTGGCCTTCTACTTTGAGCCATAGCAATACCGGCCGCTTTCATTGTCTGTGTACGTAACGCTGCAGCTTCCGCGTTTCCTTCTGTTTTCTTGACAAATTCAGCCAAGTTATCAGCCTGTTTTGCCGGTTGTTTTTGCTGTCCGTATGCATATCCAAGCCATAAATAGCAATTGAGATAGTCCGGACTCGCTTGAAGGGCAGCTTCGCATGGCGCTATCGCACCTGCTAAGTTGTTAGCCTGAGCTGCTTCTTGAGCTTTTTGGTAATCTTCGATTCCTGGTTGGCCAAACGAAACGTTAGCACAAAACAATATTACGGCATAGCCTAGCCATTTATTCATGAAACTATCTCCTTATGGTCGCAGTATCAGGCTATCGGCTGGTTTAATGACATGCCTGAGCCAGAAAAAGTACCACACTCAGCTGCTACGCAGCAAACTCAACATTCAAAAAAAATGACTTCAAGAGAACTAAACCACACATTTCCTAAGCAAACGCTTGCTCCAAAAGAATCACCAGCGTAAATTCATATAAGACAAAAGTTATGCTAACAATATTTCACGGGATTCGGGTGCACAAAAACATTCGTACAATGATAGAGGTGACATGACGCCACTTGCAGGAAAGCGAATCATTGATTTGACTCGTTACGCTCCCGGCCCTTACGCCAGTTTAGTGTGCGCAAGCTTAGGCGCAGAAGTTGTCAAAATAGAAACACCCCCGCACGGGGACCCGTTGCGCAAACTCGATGAGTCTGCTTTCGATCGGCTCAATGCCGGGAAAAAAAGTTTGTTAGTCAATCTCAATTCAAGGGATGAAGTCGGTCGGCTGTTATCATTGATACGAACAGCTGATGTACTAATAGAAGGCTTTCGACCCGGTGTCATTGATCAATTTGGTCTTGACCATAGGACCGTCATCGAACACGTACCTTCAATCATTTATGTGTCTATTTCTGGTTATGGACAATCCGGACCCTACGCTCACCGAGCAGGTCATGATTTAAACTATATGGCAACTGCTGGTGCACTTTATGGAACCCAAAAACCGCTTCCGTTCCAATTCGCAGATTTTGCCGCTGGCGGTCTTTACGCAGTGATCAACATCCTTGCCGCACTTATAGAAGGAAAGGGAGGATATTTTGATCTTTCTATGCACGACGGCCTGATTTCACTCACTATGCTTTCGGGTGGCCCAGCAGAAGATGCACTCTCTGGCCGCTATCCAAACTACACTGTGTACGAAACACTTGATGGCAAAAACCTTGTTGTTGGTGCATTAGAGAATAAATTTTGGAAAGAATTTTGTCGTATCATCAAAAGACAAGATCTTGTAAAAAGGGGTAGTGACCCCAGTGCTCGGATCGATGTCGCTGAAATCATCAAACGCCAACGTGGAGACGAGTGGGAGGCCCTTTTCGAAAACGTGGACGCGTGTGTAGAACTTGCGATGTCCGTCAAAGAAGCACAGACTCACAAGCAATCAGTCCATCGTGGACGTTCAGGAAATGAGTTTAAACTACCTTTTGAATTACAACACACTCACCTATCACCTGCACCAAAGCTCGGAGAGCACAATAACGAAATCCTCTCAGTTTTCGGATAAAACACGTTGCTAGAATCAAAAAACATTCCTCGACTGCGCGAAGTAGCCAAAGTTTTCATTAATCATGGTTTCACCGATGTACTAGAAAAGTTGGACATCTTTTCGCTAGCTAACTATCCTAAACAACGTTATCAAACTGCAGACCATAATGGACTGCCTCACCGCGCGAAACGTTTGCGTCTTGCCTTCGAAGAGCTCGGCGAAGTTTATGTAAGATTTGGACAGCTAATCGCGCTCTACGACTATTTGCCCCCCTCATTCGTCGCAGAACTTAATCAGCTTGAGTCTCACGCAGAACCACTTCCAGTTGAAACAGTACGCAGCATCATAGAGCAAGAACTAGGGCTTCCTGTCGAAGAACTTTTCGAAACTCTTGATGACAAAGCTATATCCATAAACACAATCTCTCAAGAGCATCGAGCTCGAATGAAAGCGCAAAATTCCGAACAGCATGGAGAGGTGGTAGTTAAAGTAGTTCGCCCAAACGTTGAAGAAGCCATTGAACTTGACCTAAGTATCCTAAAGGAAGTTGCAAACCACCTGTCCAAGTTCTCACCAGCAAACAGATACTGCTTCCAAAGCTTAGTTCACCAGCTAGAGAAAACATTGATGGCTGAGCTTGATCTAACAAAGGAAGCAGCGAATAGAGAACGTTTGTGTGATTCGATTGAGAAGTTTGTTAAGTTACGCATTCCAAAAGATCTTTCCGAACTAACACGTCAAAGATTACTTATTCGCGAACATGTCGAAGGTAAGGGCCTCTTATCCACGAGCACAAGTGATCCCGACCTTGCTGACGGGCTATGGTGTGCCTACCTCAAACAAATCTTTGTAGACGGGGTTTGTTCTTGTGATCCACCTCCCCACAACCTCGTGGTCGACTCAGACGATAGACTTGTCATGTTCGGTCACAAGGTCACAACCCACATATCTAAAGAGAATCAACTCCGACTGGCAACTCTTTTATTGACTCTCGTCGATCGGAACGAAGAACGAGTTGCTCGTGCTTGTACTAACATCGCTTTTCCAAGAGGAGATTTTCAAGAAGGCCACTTTCGCAATGAAATCTCGCAACTGCTGACAAAATATACAAAAGTCGCCGAAGAACAATTGCCAATAGGTCTTATCGCCCACAACATTCTACTTCTCGGCATCCGCAATGGCATCCAAGTTCCCTCAGAACTTCTATTTTCCACAAAAACCCTGTCAAATATCGAATCTCTTTGTCGAAAACTTGATCCGAATATTGACGAATTTAAAACAATGAAAAGTATGACCATGCAGCTTCTCGAGGATCAGGTCCGCTTGGAATTAACTACAGAAAGGCTTATATCATTATTCCTCGACGTTAAATCTTTCTTTTTTGAAGTTCCTTTCGGCGTTCGCCGTGTTCTTCAACAAATCGCGAACAATGAACTTCGTCTGGATGTTCGTTTCAGAGAAGAAACAGACCAAATACAATTAACACTTAGAAACATAGCTAACCGGTTTACGCTAGCAGTAATCACTGCTGGATTTATCATAGGATCTGCCTTCATTCTCAATGGGAGTATTTTAGCGAACCACTTCTCTACAATCTTTTTTTTCGCCTGTTTTAGTCTTCTTATGTCTACAGGGCTCGGTATTTACATCATTTGGAAAACGCTAACAGGCGGTCGATAATTCACTTTTTTCCTCGAGCACCTCTCAACACTCCATCTTTACCCACAATTGGTCTTCAAATGGGAGTTGAGTCGGGCACATCAAACTATCTGAGCTTCACCCACAATTTCAACAGCGCTGCGAAGGTCAGCGGCACATCAGTCCATCGCACCGTCGACCGACCCCTAGTCCGAGGATAGTGCCGTACGCCTTTTTGTTTGTAGCTACAACCAGCCTTGTAAAGCTTTACTACAATTTCCGTGTCTATAAAAAAATGGTCGTCTTCCAAATCAAGTGCTAACAACACTTCACGTCGAAAAAGCTTGAACGAACAATTCAAATCGCGTACTTCAAGGCCGAACGCAAACGAAGCAAGCGCATTGTAACCGTTTGATACTAACAATCGCAGTTCTCCGTCCTGTCGTCCAACTCTATAACCAAGGATGAAATCGAACTTTTCTATCTCAGGCAAGAAAGATTCAAGTTCGCTAAGATTAAATTGGCAGTCGGAATCTGTATAGAAGATGAAACTGCCTTGGGAAATTTTAAATCCAGACCTAAGAGCTATACCGTAACCTTTATTCTCCTCATGTGTGACAAGGACCAAACGCGAACCCATTTCTTTTTGAAGTCTTTGTAAAACAATAGGTGTGCTATCGGAACTTCCATCATCAACAACTACAATCTGGTAGTCGTCCACTAGTGGAGCCACAGCATCGACAGCTTTACGGATAGCTGTTTCAATATTCTCCTCCTCGTTAAAAGCAGGGAGAACAATTGAAAGAACGGGCTCTTCGATCATCAAAACAAGCTACTCTCAGAAAATCTCAGCGCGATTCAAACCCTGACTTAGCTTGAAGAACTCGACACACTGGCCTTATCTTTTTTTGAAGCAGCAGCCTTCTTTTTAGAACTATCCGACTGTCCTGATGAGGATTCACTCTGTTTACTGGTAGACTTGGAATCTGACCGAGACGAATCTGAGTCTGATTTCGATTCTTTCTTCGCGTAATCTGTTACGTACCACCCCGTACCCTTGAATTGAATTGCCGGGGAAGAAATCAACCTTTCTACTCGACCCTTACATTTTTCACATTTTTTTAGAACTCTATCGCTTACTTTTTGAATGATCTCAAATCTGTGTTTGCACTTCCTACATTCGTATTCGTAAATAGGCACGAGTGCAATTTTACAGAAATTTCATTACGGGTCAACAAATCATCGTCATCTAATTAATATTAGTAATCTGCCACGCGATTCAAGAGAATCAAAGTGCAAGGAGATTTATTAGGTGTTGACGTCTCGGTTATTGAGCTATAACATCTGATGTCCATTATGTTGAACCGAACTCGTTCGACGCAGCACTTTTTACGGGCTTGGTGCAGCTGAACGGGGTGCTCTTCCTCTCGTTCTAATCCAACGCGAGAAAAGAGGCAACCTGCTGGGGGGTTACCTCTTTTGTTATCACAAGATGCCTCCCACAAGAAAGGTTAATGAGGCTTCCGTGAAAACAACAAAAGGGATCATTCGGGCAAGAGCTCGTGCAACTGTTTTGAACATGCAAGACTGTTGTACGCCGCTAGATGCCTTTCAGAAACTAAGCGCGCGCTCAGATGCAGAAGGGGCCATGCTCATGGAAAGCGCAGCTCAGGGAAGTCCTGGTGGCAAACGTAGTCTTCTGATTCCTTATGGCGTAGTTAGACTAATTGTCCGCGGCAGAGACGTTCAATTCTATCCATTATCAGAAGATGGTGTTGATATAATCTCAAAACTGGATCGACAACATCGATACAAAACCGTTCCTGAAGAACCTTCTGCACCTGATCTCGAACGGATTCTTTCACCGTCAGTACTTGATGCTGTTCGAGATTTAGTCAGTATAGTTGCAGATGAAGAGCCTAACGCCGCACTACCTCCTGGTGTTTACGGCGCTCTTTCATTCGAACTTGTCGACAATTGGGAGCGATTTCCGCCACGTAAACCAGACCCCTGGAATGAACCAGATATAAACATGGTACTAGCATTAGACGCTGTTGTTTTCGATCATGTCACGAAAAAAGTTTCCGTTGTCACCAGATCGTTGGTTTCATCTGGTCATAACGCAGCCGACGCTCGACATGCAAGACTAATCGATAACCTGACGGGACCGCAAGAAAAGAGAATTAACGATCTGCAATCAGCTTCTACGGTTGAGGAAAAACAAGCAGAATCAGATGTTACTGACGAATATTTTCTAGCTTCAGTTCAAAAATTCCTGAACCACATCCAAAACGGTGATATTTTTCAAGGCGTACTTTCGAGAGGCCTTACAATGAAAAGCCTTGTAGACCCAATAACTGTCTACAGCGTATTACGGGAACGCAATCCCTCGCCATATATGTTTCATCTCAATCTAGGAGATGGCGTACTTCTCGGAGCTTCGCCTGAAACATGCATTAAGGTCGATGCTGGACAATTAGAAATCCGTCCTATTGCTGGAACCTCTCGTCGTGGATTTAAAGCGGATGGAACTATAGATGGTGAACTCGACTCACGTCTCGCAGTTGGGCTATTACTAGACCCTAAGGAACAGGCGGAACATGCAATGCTTGTCGACCTCGCTAGAAACGACGTGGCACGAGTTTCCATTCCTGGCACGCGTAAAGTCTCTGAACCGTTCACAATTGAGAAGTACTCACACGTGCAACATCTGGTGAGTTCGGTAACAGGACAACTCTCACCTGAATTCGACGCATTACACGCATATCGTGCGGCAGCGAATATGGGAACTCTAACAGGGGCTCCTAAGTTACGAGCAATGGAATTAATACGTGAGACTGAGCCTTTCGCTCGTGGTTTTTATGGCGGGGCTGTCGGATACCTATTGCAGGATGGAACCTTCGACAGTTGTATCGTCATCCGTTCGCTACGATACAGAAAACAGACCAAGTCTTACCATACTCGTGCCGGTGCAGGAATCGTGGCAGCAAGCATTCCCGAGCGAGAGCTCGCAGAGACCAAACACAAAGCACGTGCTTGCCGCGAGGCATTAACCATAGCTGAATCAATATCATGAACAGAAATTCGAAAGTATCAGAGGCCAGTGGGCGTGTTCTCGTTCTTGACAATCGTGACAGCTTTGTCTTCAACCTAGTAGATGAGTTTCGTGTAAAAGGGTGCTCTGTAACAACAATTCGTAGCAACACAACACTAAACACTCTCGAAAAGCTGATTGAAGAGTTTTCCCCTCACATGGTTATACTTTCACCAGGTCCAGGCAAACCAGAAGACGCAGGTGTTATGGTCGAATGGCTTCAGACAGTCCCTGAAGTACCCGTACTCGGAGTTTGTCTTGGCCATCAAGCTCTTGCATTAGCAGCAGGAGGGAAAATAGGACCAGCACCACGTCCCGTACACGGGCAGAAAAGTAATATTCAAATCAACGTCACGGATGTTTTGTTTAACGGGATCGGTGATAGTTTTGTTGCCGCTCGGTATCACAGCCTTGTAGTAACCGAAGCACCAAGTTCAATGAGGGTAATTGCCACAGCATCTGAAGCAGATGAAAATCTTATAATGGCCCTGCGACACCGAAAGCTTTGCCAGTTGGGGCTTCAGTTTCATCCTGAATCCATATTGACACCAATGGGGAGAACCTTTCTGTGGCGTTTCTTTAACGAGGCTTACAATTTCAAAGTCGGTAATCACAAATGATATCAACATTAATCGAGAAATTATTATGTGGTGAAGATGTCGATCCGAAAACTCTCGAGGAAGCACTCCACCAAATCATGACAGGGAATAGCCCTCAACCATTGACAGCAGGGTTACTGGTAGCACTAAGAGGAAAAGAACTTAATGCTGCAACACTTGCAGCCTGTGCTCGGGCCATGCGTGCTCACAGGCTTTCAGTTGAGACTACAGCACGCCCTCTTATAGACACCTGTGGAACAGGTGGTGATGGTACTGGCACTTTCAATATTTCGACAGCCGCTGCGTTTGTTGTCGCTGCGGCTGGTGGTGGTGTTGCCAAACACGGTAATCGTAGCGTCTCTTCAAAAGCAGGTAGCGCTGATGTCCTTGAAGCCAGCGGAGCTGCCATAAACCTAGGGTCCAAAGAAGTCTCGAAGTGTCTTGATGCAACCGGCTTTGCATTTCTTTTTGCTCCTACTTTTCATCCAGCGATGGCAAACGTCGCGCCAGTAAGGAAAGCACTGGGAATACGAACCCTGTTCAACTTGCTTGGACCGCTCACAAATCCCGCCCTTGCAGATTGTCAACTGATCGGGATTTATGACCCGTCTATAACTAAAATAATGGCAGAAGCACTGCTCTTATTAGGAACAGAATCTGCTTTGGTCATTCATTGTGATGGACTGGACGAAATAGGCCTACATGGAGTTACGATTGGGCACTTAGTAAAAGAAGGTAAAGTAATACCATTTTCTTTAGACCCTAGGGAACTGGGATTTAAAAATGCTCCTCTCTCGGAATTAAAAGGAGGAGATGCCTCAGATAATGCTTTGATTCTCAATAAGATCTTAAGCGGAGAAGAAGGAGTGAAAACAGATGTTGTTGCACTTAATGCCGCTGCTGCTCTTAATGTCTCTGGTATTGCTTCTGACATCGCCGACGGTCTAACAAAAGCCTACGAAATCTTGAAAACTGGAGCAGCTGCACACATTCTCAGCAAATACATCGAAACGAGTCAACGCCTTTACCGGGAACAAACGAAAGCCTAACACTTAATGGAACTAATTAATGAGCTTACTAACACTGCAAGAGCTCGCGCTCGAGCCCTTCCTCATCGAACATTTGAATGTTCCAAACAAAGAGCTAATTTTGCCGATGCAATTCGCGGCAAAGAAACGCTTGACGTCATTGCCGAATACAAGAGGGCGAGCCCTAGCAGTGGTTCAATCTCCGAACGCAACCTTGCTAAGCAAATAACTGCATATGAAGATGGTGGTGCGGCAGCGATTAGCGTTCTAACTGAACCATCTTATTTCAAAGGGTCCTTTGACGATCTTGAGGATGTAGTAAAAACGACCAAACTTCCTGTACTTATGAAGGACTTTGTGGTTGATCAAGCTCAGATAGCAGAAGCTTCGTTTCTTGGTGCCAGCGCCGTTCTTCTTATCGTTCGCTGTCTGTCTCGAAACCAATTGAACGAACTCGCCAATTGTGCGTTCGAAATGGAACTAACACCTCTCGTTGAATGCCACAGTCGTTCGGAACTAGATATCGCTCTTGAAATTAAAAATGCTGTTATCGGCGTTAATAATCGTGATCTCGAAACTCTACAGATCGACAGGGGAATTGCTCCAATGTTACTGCGTGAGTTACCACCCGACTCTATCGCCATTGCAGAAAGCGGTTATAAAAAAGCTGTTGATACAGACGAGCTCCATGGGCTGACCGATGCGGTTTTAATCGGATCTGCGCTAATGAAACTAGAAGAGCCCGGCTCTTTTATTCGTGAGGTGCAAAAGTGACCCCCTTTATTAAAATCTGTGGGGTAACAAGGCCGGAAGATGCTTTACTTGCTGTCTCTCTCGGTGCCACACATATTGGCGTAGTACGTACAGAAACATCTCCAAGATGGGCTCCTCCAGAACAAGCTAGGGCTGTGTTTGATTCCGTAGCGGGGAAAACAGAAACTGTTTATGTTTTCAAAGACATCCCGATATCACAGGCAATATCAGATGCAAAATTTGCTCGTGCCATGAACATTCAACTCTACAATGCAACTGACAAAGATGTTGCATTAGCAACGTCCGAAGGATTTTGTGTGTATCGAGCATATCTTATGGGTACCAAGGAGAAAAGTCTTCCTGTTTTGAATCCAGCTCCCAGTGTTGATAGTCCTG
>CAZFLB010000159.1:0-3336 GCA_964518945.1 uncultured Acidobacteriota bacterium
TTGGTTTTTTCTCTTAACTATGCTCTCCAAAAAGATGAACGTTTTGAAGATGTTGGTCCTTCTGGTCAGGTCCTATGGTTTTTGACTGCTATGAAACCGAGAGATATTGTTGTGTCTGAAAATTATCTTGCATGTGATCCAGTTGGTTATATGCAGGAATCATTGACAGAAGATATGAAAAGTCTCGCTCTGAAATTATGTGATGAGTTTAGTGAAAATATAGAAACACAAGATAAGGAGGGGCCGGTTGAAGTGGTGCTTACTTACCCACATCTGAGAGCAGGTACACTCCCCTTAAGTGCTCACACAGCACACCTTTTCCCTTCTGCACTTGTTTCGCCGCGTGTAAGAATTACATTAATTGATGCACTATCAGGCCAGAGTCTACCAGGTTGGGTTGCACTGAAAGAGCGCTTTGTTTGGGGTATGGCACCACTTTATAAGAAATACGATGTGATCACAGGGGCACGAATTACTATTACACCTGGAACTGATCTGAGCGAAAGTGTCGTATCTATTGAGAGACGCAATCCTATAAAGGACTGGGTTAGGACATTATTGATTGAGGATGAAAGATATTATTTAGAGCTACGCAAGTGTTCTATTTCTGTGGGTTGTGTTGAAGAAAACATCGTGAATGTGGAGGATATGTCTGATGTTGATGCCTTATGTGAGGACTTATTACATAACGGTGTAACTCTTGAAAATATTATTGAACGAATGTTTCGAGAGTTAGTTAAATTGACACCTCAGGGGAATGTTCATACATACACATTATATAGTGTGGTTAATGTTGTCAGGAGGACTCCTCCAGAATCTATTCTTGCAGAGTTAGGTAGTAATTTGGCCTACCTATATGTAGGGGACGCTTACTGGAGACATGCAGCATAGTAAGTTTTGGTGCCTCGAATGAAACCTGTCATTGGCAATCAACATCGTGAAAATATTGAGATTGGTGCCGAAGAGACTCTCTTTCATATTGACTTTTCATGGTGGGCGTTACGTGAAGATGAATATAACACCTATTTCCATAGCCTACTTTGTGACAAGCATCAAAACGAGTTTAACTACGTCGGCGATCATGAACGCAATCTAATAGACTGGGTGAATCCACATACCGGAGAAGTGTTTTTGATTGATTCGGTTGAATATATTGTGCGTACTCATTGTTCAATCCAGGAAGGTTATATTCCAGAGGGTATGGCAATGGGCGATTCTGTTTTTCGAGCGTTACTGGCACATGGAAATCAGCCTCTCACCATAAAGAAGTTGGCGTATTTGATAGGACGTGTGGGTCAAGAAAGTACAATATTGCGGATGCTTGGGGGTCGCAAAGTATATAAGGGATTGCGGCCGGTCTAGAATGAATATTATGGTGCGTGTACGTTTATACGCTTTGCTACGTGATTATCATCCTGGTCCAGACAATTCTAATTCATTCTCAGTCACAGTACCTATTGGAACCACGGTCAATGAACTCGCAGAACTACTAAAGCTTCCTAATGGCTTGTTGCGTAATGCTTTTGTCAATAATGCTGCATGTGAGCTTGATACTTGTCTAAAAGATTCTGACTCAATCAGTTTATTCCCGCCGGTTAGCGGTGGAAACAAACAAATCTTCTTTTGAGCTGTCATTTGTTGAAAAATATAAAACACCGATAGGTCAATGTGGTTGGCACTTTTTTTGCATCTAGTAACCTTATGGAGGGTGCATCTATGGCCGACTACCTTGATTTTCCTGATATCTTTTCTCGTATACCTAACTGGTCTTTTGTTTTTGCTGCTCTAGGTATACTTGGTCTTGTTCTTAGATTCGCTTTGCGATCAGTAAAGATGGTGCTGGCGATCAGTTTTTGTGTATTAATGATTTATCTTGTATTTAATGTCACCTAATTATTCTAGTGGACTAGCTTAGCATTAAGTATTAGAAGGACTCTGCAAAGCTTTGATTCAAATACAATCTAAATTTGTTTTACTACACCAAATTGGCGTCGTTTTAGTTTGTGACATCTTCCTTGATAGAAAGGTAACTCAAGACACATTGGTTAATACACTATTTTAATGCTTGGTCACTGAAGATATATTTCCCATCAATGTTTTCGATCATATGCCAAGATTCCTTAGCTTGCAATACGTATGGTTTGTCATTAGTATATTCTAGTTCTCGGGCACAGCTATGAAATAGACTACCATCTAGAATGCTTGCTTGATCTAGTTTTCCAAGTTCAACAAGGATTTGCATAGCAGCGGCACCGGTTTTATCTATGCCGCCTTGATAGATGTTAGTACCCTCTTCTCTGGAAGCATTAACAGCATTGCGTAGGATTCTATTGATTGGATCAAATGCTCCAGTGAGTTCGGCTACTACATGCTTAGCGAAATAGTCTGCTCCGCCTTCGACCAGCCAGGGCGTATTAGTTTCTTCACGACCCAATCTTTCTTCGAGTCTCCTACAGGATTCGTCCATTAGATCTTGTTGTAACGCATGATAAAGTTCATGTATGAAAAAGTCTTGTAGGTTTATTGGGTACCTGGGATCATTGGTGTCCCTCATATCAGGTGGTAGGCCCATCAGGATTAATCTAGATGCTGGGCATATAGTGATTTGAGTTGATGCGTCAGCACCTCTGGTAAGCCAATCACGGTACATTTCTACTTCTTCATAATATCGTACTGGGTCATCCAAAATACAGGGTTGATCACTAAGCCAAGTTTCTATTTCATTCATGAGGTAATCAATTTCATCGGGTGTAATTACTACTTCCATTGTCTCGAATGGGTGAGAGAAACCGCCTTCTTTTACAAATTCTCCGACCGGCCATAATACCATTAGGATATCTGCTCTCCTATTAGCCATTTTAGCTTCCGAATATGAAGCCCATTCTTGCATTATGTCAGTACTAAATTCACTGGTATTCACTATTGTTATTGCACTAGGACCATAATTTGGGATTGGCGTAGGACTGTAATCTTGTTGCTGTGCCTGCGATTCGTCTGAATCGACTTCTGGCAGACTCATTGAATTAAGTATATTTTGGAATTGTTTCAAATGCTCTTCGAAATCATCCTCTGGGTCTGTGGTAGCTTCAAGAATTATTATGTTTGTTTGTTCATTACCAATGATTACACGAGCTTGTTGGGCTCCATCTCTAAGATTGCCTATGCTTATATATCCTGATGGCTCATCTAATGCATCACGAGATTCTTCCGTGTATTCATCAGATTCAGTGAAAAAGTCCTGTGCGAATTGTTCTAGATCTCGCATGGGTACGTCTGTAATCATAATTGTTACCGCACCAATTGGTCCTTGGAATTCTATGTCATGCTGGTGTTGGA
>CAZFLB010000160.1:0-3371 GCA_964518945.1 uncultured Acidobacteriota bacterium
TACGTGCGACTGAACAGGCGATACAGATTTTAGGTGGGTACGGATATACTCGTGATTATCCGGCTGAGCGTTTTTATCGTGATGCGAAACTAATGACTATCGGTGAGGGAACATCAGAAATTCAGCGATTGGTTATCGCAAAACAATTACTCTCAGTCTGAATTCATATATAGGCTTCACACTTGGATTTAAACGAAATAATTGGCCAGCTTCAAGAGGGAGACAATCGTGCGCTGGCTAGGGCATTGACTCATGTAGAGAATCGAAGTGAGGAAGCGCGGATGTTGCTGTCCGCAATATTTGCCAATCAACACACATCTATGATTGTTGGTCTGACCGGGCCCCCAGGCGTGGGGAAGAGTACGCTGGGTGACGTTTTGGCGAGCACGGCTCAACAGAAAGGTCACAATGTTGCTATTCTAGCGATTGATCCAACAAGTCCTTTGAGTGGTGGGGCAATCCTAGGCGACCGTGCTCGGATGCAGGCAAGTACAGTTGATTCGTCTATATTCGTGCGAAGTATGGCAACGCGAGGCCATGTCGGGGGACTGTCTAATGCGGCTTTCGAAGCTCTAGCGATTTTAGAAAGTGCTAATAAGGACTTTATAATTTTAGAAACGGTTGGGGCAGGACAAGATGAGGTTGAAGTTGCTGCGGCCGTTGATGTGACAGTAGTAGTCCTTGCTCCAGGGCTTGGAGATGAACTCCAGGCTAGCAAGTCTGGTTTGATGGAGATTGCTGATATTCTGGTTGTAAATAAGGCTGATCGAGATGGAGCGGATATTCTTGCTGACGAACTAGAAGCACATAGTGACGGGAAACCAGTGTTGCAAACGTGTGGGCTGACTGGCAAAGGCGTGGAGTTTTTATTTGACGAAGCATTTATTAGGCGCCGCGAAAGGCATTTAATGAAGGCATGGCTTTTAAACGTTTTCAGAGAAAGGGTGCAAGAAGAGATCTCTGAAGAACTTTGGGAGGAAATATTGGAAAAGCTGAGAGCTCGTACTCTTACGCCTTACGAAGCGGCAGAACAATTGCTGCTCAGTTTGAAGTCATGAAGATCCATCATGTTGGCATTGCTGTCCGTAGTCTAGACGCGGCGGCAGCTTGTTATGAGGGACTTTTTAAGGTCGAAAAGGGGGCACGTTATGAATTGCCTGAGTTTGGCGTTTCAGCTTTGTTCATTCCTATTGGAGAAAGCAGTCTTGAATTCTTAGAGCCTATCGATGAGGATTCGACTGTAGCAAAGTTCATCGAAAAACGTGGTGAAGGCATACACCATATTTGTTTTGAGGTTGATGACATCATTGAATCTTTAGCTGAGTTCGAGCGATCAGGTGTTGAACTGATAGATCGAGTTCCTCGGCCTGGTGCAGGTGGGCACCTAGTGGCTTTTTTGCATCCTAGGTCTGCCCATGGCGTGTTAGTCGAACTTAAACAACGTTAGCTTAGCAGTTTTTCTTGGCCCATATGATACGGCCGATATGGGCTTTCAATTTATACATAAGGGAGTGTCGAGCATGTCACGAGCGAAGATAGGAGTTATTGGAGGAAGTGGGTTGTATGAGTTTGATGAGCTTGAGGAAAGGGAAGATGTTCTGCTTGAAACACCTTTTGGTGACCCCTCTGATAAATATGTTGTTGGCCAACTTGCCGGAAAATCTGTTGCTTTCCTTGCGCGTCACGGGGTAGGACACCGACTAATTCCAAGTGAGTTGAATTTTCGAGCTAATATATTTGGCTTTAAGCTCTTAGGTGTTGAGCACATTCTGTCAGCAAGTGCTGTAGGGTCTTTAAGAGATGAAATACAGCCACTGGATGTTGTCATTCCAGACCAATTTATTGATCGTACCCGTAATCGTATTTCGACGTTTTTTGGAGATGGAATAGCTGCTCATGTGGAGTTTTCAAAGCCTTTTTGTTCTCTCCTATCAAAGTTGCTGTTTGAGGCAGGTCAGAAACTGAATGCGGGTATGCATCTTGGGGGTACGTATCTTTGTATGGAAGGTCCTCAGTTTTCGACGCTCGCCGAATCCGAACTTTACCGATCGTGGGGAGCACATATCATTGGCATGACCAACCTTCAGGAAGCCAAGCTCGCGCGTGAGGCAGAGATTGGTTACGCGACAATGGGCCTAGTGACTGATTACGATTGTTGGCATAGGAGTCACGCTTCGGTGACCGTAGAGCAAATTATTAATAACCTGCAGAAAAATGCTGCGATGGCACGAAAAATCATTTTTGAAACTATTGCCAACTTGGATCTTGGACAGCCGTCACCGCATGCTAATGTACTTAAGAATGCAATAATCACTAACCCTGACTACATTTCTAAAGAAGTTAGAAGTAGGCTTGAACCAATAATTGGACGGTACGTTAAGTAAGGATTTCTCCGCATGTCGATACTAGTAGTGGGTTCCGTAGCTTTTGACGATTTGAATCTTCCGACAGGCAATGCTGAAAAAGTTTTAGGAGGGGCGGCCACCTATTTTTCTCTAGCAGCCTCTTATTTCACTTCAGTGAATGTGGTTGCGGTCGTAGGGGATGATTTTGGAGAACGAGAGCGGAGTGTTTTTAAAGGACGCAACATCGATTTGGCAGGGTTAGAGACGGCAAAAGGAACAACGTTTCGCTGGGGCGGTGAATATAGCAGTGATCTTAGAGACCGGAAAACTCTGTTCACGGAACTAGGAGTCTTCGAACAGTTTCAACCTGTACTTCCAACTAAGTACCAAGATAGTGAATTAGTTTTTCTGGCTAATATTCACCCTAGTCTTCAACTGGATGTAGTGCGACAAGTAACGAGTCCGAAATTGATCGGCGCTGATACCATGAATTACTGGATTGAAGGGACACCTAAAGAGCTTGCGGATGTGCTTGAGAATATCGGTGTTCTTGCCATTAATGATGATGAGGCCAGACAGCTTGCAAGTGAATACAATCTTGTGAAAGCGGCCCAGATTATCCGTAACATGGGGCCGAAAACACTTGTGATCAAGCGTGGTGAATGCGGAGTGTTTTGCTTTCGTGAAGAGGAGCGTTTTGCTGCGGTGTCATACCCTCTAGAGGCTGTTATAGATCCAACAGGAGCAGGTGATAGCTTTGCGGGTGGTTTCATGGGTTTTCTTGGTACCCAGAACATTATTACTGATCGAACTATGCGTCAGGCGGTAATTTTTGGAAGTGTAATGGGCTCCTTTTGCGTCGAAGGCCTGGGGACGAAAAGCTTGGAGCAACTGACTTATGACAAAATCTACGAAAGATACTGTCACTTTAAAGAACTTACTAATTTTGAGTAATTTAAGTTTTTGATAATTTTCTGTTTTTGGAGTGATCGACCTTACTTTTAATGTTTGGTGGAGATCTGGTGG
>CAZFLB010000161.1:0-12269 GCA_964518945.1 uncultured Acidobacteriota bacterium
CACTCACCTGATCGCCATCTTTTGTGCGGCGCCTCGGCAAAACAAGCTGACGTAAAAGCTCTGCGAGCGGTGCGAGAAGGCGTGCTAAAGAACCGCCTACATACCGCTCGAGAAGAGCACGAGGGTCAACCACTGCAGAAAAGCAGGTAACTGGGCCGACGTCATTCCAATTCAGCTTCTTGAAAAGTGTGTAGGATGATACAGAGAGGCCTAGTCCAAGCGACGCCTCTACTTGTCGATCCCAATAAAGCCACAGCCTTGAGCCGATCCCCTTGCGCTGTGTGCTCGGATCAACCATAACATCCATACCCCAAGAACCAGCTATTGTTCGATCCAAAACTTGAAGCCGTATAGGCATAGTTGCGTACTGGCCAACGATAAGCCCGTTCTCTTTTGCAACCCAGATCTCTGGACCGGCTACGGGACAATTCGGATTGTCTTCATACTGCCAACTCCAGCGCTGGCGATTTTCTTCAGCTGCTTGAGTCCCAAAAATCTTGATGTACAAGGCTTCTAGTTCCGGGCGATCTCTCTCGGAACGTCGGGAAATTTCTATTGATTTGGAAGACATAGTTTAAACTTTAGGATCCTAGCACGCAGACGGGCAGAGAGTTAGAACGCTCTTCTTTCACTGTGAGTCAGTAGTAGAAAAAAACAAATAGACTTTTTTCGAACCTGCGGACAATAGTGCGATCAGAAGATTCAAATTACGGAGGAAAGTATTGCAACCCTGTCCAGACTGACAAAACGATTGACAAAATCGAAAGCGCGATGCAAAACAATGCAATGAAAAGATGATCGCCTCTTTCTGGTTCCAAGGGATCGAGAAACTTCGCGACCATATAGCCACCAACAAATCCACCGAGATGAGCTTGATTGTCCACTTGTGGCATAAGAATACCGATAATGCCCATGACAACAGCATAGGTTAACGCTTGTTGATAGGCTGCTGTTTGTCCTGTTCGTCGACCGTTGTACATTAACGCTCCCAGCAACCCGAAAATCGCACCAGATGCTCCGATGGTTCGATATCCTCCTGCCAAACCTAGCCAACTCAATAGCCCTCCCAGAATTGGAATCGAAGGTACCAACAGTTGAGCGAAACTGCTAAACAAGAACCCTGTAATACAAGCCGTAGTGTAAATGATAACCATCCGCCCTGGACCGTAGCAATCTGCTGTTGCTGGAGCCAGGTTTCTCACCCACATCATGTTAAACCCGAGGTGCAGCAGTCCACCATGCAGCCAGCCTGCACTCAGCAGCGTCCACCAGCGCCCTAGTTCGACCACCGATTGAAAGCCCGTCCCTCCGAGTAGAAAAAGCGCCTTCCAGCTTGGTGAAAACAACATCATTCCACCTGAACTAACACCAGCCGGGTCCAACGCAAGGCTCACGATGAAAAGTGCGACGGAACCACTGATTAGAGCTTTGACAAAACCAAAGTCGTGAACTAGAGAACGGATGATACCTCCGAAACCCCACATACTCGGATTGTATCGACCACAGTGAAAACACTGCTTATCTTTTACGCCGACAAGTTGGCCGCATGCGGCACAGAGGACTGAGCCGGTTCTCTGGCGTTCGAACACAACAGGATGCCTACCTAAAATGTATTCTAACCCCTAGATTCGCTTTGAAAAAGAAAACTATTTGTATGCTTTCACTAGTGGCTTCATTGTCATTGACTGAATAACCAGAGAGAAAAAGACTAGTATCGCTGCAAATACTAAGAACTCAGCACGAAATTGAATTTCACGTGGCAACCCTAAAACAAGTGCAATCGGAATCGACCCTTTAAGACCTCCCCAAACCATGATATGTGCCCAGCCGAAAGGATAGGATCGAGTCGTTTTACTTGTTAGGTAGTACACAGGATATACGGTAAGTGCCCTTGCTGCGAGAACAACCGCAACAATGATGAGCCCGTCCACAATATAGTCAGAAAGATTGGAAACGTATGCTTTCATCTCAAAACCTATCAATAGGAATAAGACTGCATTAATTAAAAAATCTATGACCTCCCAAAAATTATCAACAGTCGCAATCGTCTGCTTCGACATCGAAAAAAGCTTTCCATAATTTCCGATAATAAGGCCCGCAACAACTACCGCAATGACACCAGAAAGGTGCAACATTTCTGCGACAAGGAAGCTGCCAAAAACAAGCACCACTGTAAGCGTTACCTCTAAAAGATGATCTTCCAACCGCTTCATTATCCGATAACAACAAATTCCAAAGGCTAAGCCTACGGCCATACCACCTATGCATACCCGCAGAAATTCGCCGGCTATCACAATCACACTAGGTTCAGTGTCTTGGGAAATAACCGCCAGTAAACCAGTGAACAAAACTACACTCGTGCCATCATTAAAAAGGCTTTCCCCTTCCATCAACACCTTGAGACGAGTTGGAGCCCCCACGTCTCGAAAGATCGCAAGGACTGAAATAGGATCAGTGGCTGCAACCATTGCACCAAAAAGTAGCCCCTGAAGCCAAGGCATACTAAGAAAATAGTAAAGCATAGCAGCAACAAGAATCGTTGCCATGATCAGGCCCGGAACTGCCATCGTGACTATAGTGACAAGATCTCTTCTAAGGTTTTCCAGATCCATATGGAGTGCTCCTTGGAAGAGAAGAGGTGGCAAAATTATCAACAACACAAGCTCTTTGCTGAGGTGAACGTCAATTCCTATTGGTAAAAAACTTGCGGCAACGCCCATCAATACGAGCGCTGTGGTATAGGGGATGCGAATTCTCTTGACAAGGATAGCAACGAGCGCAGCAGCGCTAAGAATCAAAAGAAGGTCTTCTAGGACGATTTCAGTGCCGGACATCAGAGAAAGTCTCTCGCCTCACAGACGGGCTCAGCGCCCAAACTTCAATTAAAGGGCCCTTATTAGACAGATTCGCTGTCGGAGCCCAATCTTCGTTGTCAATGTAGGGAGTTGTTTCGAGTCCATTTGCCCGAAATGGCGAAATCCTTTGAACAAGCCGTCCCTCTTTTTCAATACGCTTGAACAACGCCATCACTGTTGCAGGCGGATTGATTGGGGGTCGTCGTAAAACGACATAGTTCACGCCCTTTTCAGTAAGAGGCCTGAGTCCGTTTAGAAGCTCCTCATAGCTAACATACACACGATTGAGCTCCTCACCTTGCCCCAAAAAGTACAACCAATAAGACTGTTTCTCTTTCTCTGCAACATCAAGAAGTGAAGCATATTTTCCGTTTCGCTCGAGTTCTGACAACGCAGTGTTGGCTTTCATACTTTCAAAAATACTGGCTCTAGATTGTGGAAGCGGCACCGAATAGGACTGAAGAACTATAGTGTCATCAGATGAAACATTTCGGAGAATCCACTCCCGAGCTATCGTACGAGTATCATTCGACGCAAAGAGCCTATCAATCTGCACCGAATGATACAAAGGCTGGAGGCAAGCCAGGAACATCACCGTAAATGCAATTTTTTTTCCAAACCTTGCCGAGATAATGCTAATGGTAAGTCCTGCAAAAACCGAAAGCGATGGCAGAATTGGGTTTAAATACCTGCCGGCAAAGAATGTGTAGGTAAGAAACGAAAAGAAACTAAGCGGAAAAATACCCCACAAAATCAGTTCAAACCTGCTCTTGTACGCCATCAAAACCACACCGATTAACAAAAGTGTGAAAAGAATAAATCCCAAGCCCTGCGTAACAAGAAACTCTACGTAGAGCCCTAAGCTTGGAAACAAATTCACCCCTTCCGCCAAGCTACGATCCACAACGACCTCTCGGTTGAATTGCATATGAGAAATTGCTGTAGAGAAGCGTAGGACTACGAAAGGAGACAACAAACAAAATGTAATTACAGAGGCTGCACCACAATAAAAAACTTGACTTATCTTCTCAAATCGACGTGCTGTCCAATGGCAAGCAACAAGTGCCAGTGCCAGGAAAATCATATAGTAATGAGTTGCGAATGCAATTCCGAACACAATTCCAGTGGATATGTAGTCTTGCGTTCTTTTTCTTTCGATAGCGCGGTCTATTGCCCAAAGCGATAAAACAAAAAGAAGACCACTCACAACATCGTGCTTTAAATAATGAGCGTCCCGAACATTAAAGTAGGCCACCGCAGTAAACAAAGATGCTGCTCTTGCAGCGGTTTGTCCAAAATGCTTAGCTGCAAGCCTGTAAGTAATAACGATTGTTATTAGTGCTGCGACAACACTGACAAAACGGCCCAGGATATAAAAGTCCGTTGGATTAGAAAAAAATTGAACTTGAAAATCTGTCACGTTTTCATATCGCCCTAAAAGGAGACCGAAAACAAATAACCCTCCCATCGCTACAAACAAGAAGTAAAAGAAAAAACTCGGATAAAGATAGTAACCAGGGTCTATCCCCCTGGCCACAGAAAGTGCGCGAGCCATGATGTTCGCTTCATCAGGGTTATAAACAAATGGCAGCCCATGATCGAGACCGTAAATCCTCAAAACAAAGGCCAACAAGAGAACCACGCCAAGAAAAGGATCCCGCATCGTCCGATTTTAACGACCCGACAAATGCTCAATTACGCGCTGTAGAATCTGATCAAGCTTTACTGTTGGTTCATAACCTATGAGGTTAGACACTTTACTGAGGTCAGGCACCCGCCGAGGCATATCCTCGAATCCTTCTTCATAAGCCTCGCTGTAAGGAACCAACACAATTTCTGATTTACTTCCTGTCATTAGCCGCACTTTTTTCGCAAGCTCAAGGATAGTTACCTCTTGCTGCGACCCTATGTTGAAAACCTGACCCGGAGCCTCAGGGTGGCTAAGAAGACCCAAAAGACACCGAACGACATCTGTCACATCTGTAAAACAACGACTTTGACTACCATCCCCGTAAACCGTTATGGGAAGACCCTCAAGAGCTTGACGAACAAAATTTGGTATCACCATGCCATATCGACCCGATTGTCGCGGTCCTACTGTGTTGAAAAACCGTAAGACTGTAACCGGTAATTGTTTTTCTTTATAGTACGCAAGACCTAAAAATTCATCTATTGCCTTAGAACACGCGTAACTCCAACGGCCTTTATCAGTTGCGCCTATAACAAGCTCTGCATCTTCTCTAAAAGGAAATGCTGTACTTTTCCCATAAACTTCAGATGTAGATGCTATAAAGACTGGCTTTTTCTTTTTGCTGGCAAGTTTCAGGACTGTCTCTGTGCCGTGAACGTTGGTCTCAATAGTATTGACAGGGCTTTCGACAATCAAACGCACCCCGACAGCAGCAGCAAGGTGAACAATAATATCTACACGATCAATCTGTTCTGCCACCACCGTTTCATTAACTACGGTACCAACCGTGTAGTGAAAGGTGTTTTGACTTTCTAGATGCTTGATGTTCTCTCTGCTTCCTGTAGAGAGATCATCCAAAACATACACTTCATCACCTTGCGCAAGAAGAGATTCCGCAAGATGCGAACCGATGAAACCTGCACCACCAGTAACAAGAACTTTCACTGCCAACGGCCTCCTTGTGCTGGACCTTTGTTTCCAGCTTTTTTTATTACTTCATAGACGCGCTTCGCTCCTTTCGCATCGACAAGACGTGATCCCGCCAACCCCATCTCTCGACGGCGGCCGAAATCTTCAAAGAGACCCTCCACTTTCTCACGAATAGTTTGCTCGGGTACTTCCGTACCTAATCCGAGATGGCATATCGTGCCGTAGCTTGAAAATTTATCCATTCGGTCACGCTCCCTTGTGTTCTGACATAGAACTACTCCTGGGCGCCCAAGTGCAGCAATTTCAAACACCGTCATTCCACCCGAGCACAACACAAGGTCAGCATCAAAAAAAATCTCTGCCATATGCTCCACATTTCTCAAAACTGTTGTTTGAGAAGCCGCTTTCGTAACGAACTCCTCTAGGCTCCTGCGATAGCCGTAGGCCACTCCGAGAATGACTACTACGCTTAAATCAGGCACTTCAGACAAAGCAGATAGCGCTTTCATCGTTAAATTCTGCGGGTCGCTGCCACCGAAACTTAAAACCACTTTTCGTATTCCCTTTATGCTCGTAATCCCTTGGTCTACAAACTGAGTTTTTTTCTGAAAAGAATCTCGCAAGACAGCAAACGCAGGGCCAGCATGATAATCCTCGAGTTCATATTCTCCTTCTTGCATCATTGAAACAATAATCGAAGCAAGTTCATCCGGGCGTTCGATATCATCAAGCGAATCAACAAGATTAACTGTTGAGGCACCAAGGCTGGCCAGCGATCGCAAATACCTGTCCTCAAGAAAAGGAAGATCATTCACTATTACGTTCGGAGAGTAGTCACGAATAACCTCAATTACTCTATCCGCATCAACTTTATCACTACCTGGCACAACACGAACGGCGTGTCCCGCACCTGAGACATGTCGCACACCTGTCGGCAATTCAGCACACATCAAAAAACACACGTCTGCCTGTGAAACAATGGATTTCAACGCTTCAGCAACAGCGAGGCTTCGGTATACATGTCCCATTCCCATCTGCTCACCACCGTCGACACGAAAGAGTATCCGCGGCAATCGGACCAGTTTTTCTGCTAGCCAGAAATCATATATGTCATGTACAGTCAAAGCTGACATTTTGTCCATCAGCACATGTCCGATACGTTCACCTAGTCTCTCCGCTGAACCTAACATCCTTCTTCTAAAAACTCGGATTGCACCATCTTCGTTGTAAATCGGCGACAGCTCATTTCGACGACCGGCTTGCTCAAAAAGAGGTTCCAATTTGTCATTGGGCCGATGCCACATCAACGAACGCTCTTCTTTCAACGAGATGACCGTATCTAGTTCTTTTTCTACAAGCTCTTCTATCGCAGTATCAATTTGCTTCGCGGTACGAAAGGGAGACGTTGCTTGCAACGCAACGACGACATCAAAGCTCACGCCTTCTTGTTTTTCCAAAGTTTCAACGGCGTGTCTAATAACCTGCTTTATTTCCGATATATCCTCGGCAAGAGCCTGCGGCCTGCGGAAAGGCACTTCTGCTCCGTACTCGCGAGCAACTTGAGCCACTTGGTCATCGTCAGTTGACACAATAAGTCTGTCAATGTGCTGGCTTAACTTCGCTTCATTAATTGTGTGGGCAATCAATGGAAAGGATCCAAGCTTTTTGATATTTAGGTAGGGCACTTCATGATTGCCCCCTCGGGCTGGAACAACAGCAATAACTTTTAATCCGTCTTTCATTTACGAACTCAGAGCATTGCCCATTGGAGAACGGTATCTTCTGGAATCTCAGTAGCAGCAATTTTTCCTATAACTTCATCAACAAACTTGGGGTAGATACCAGTGCCCGGTCGTTTAAATGTCAACATCTCTCTTGTAATCGCAGTGCCTTTAGGAATATCAACGGCAGCAACGATACTTCGCCGCGCATAACGATGGGCTTGTGTTTCCGCATCAACAGGCCCCTTTTCATACTGTCCCATCGCTTGCTCGATCGTGCGAATTCCGTCCACCATGTCGCGAAGATCATTGTGGTCTACCGACAGGTGATGGTCGGGACTACCCGGAAGCGTTTTGTCAACCGTGTAGTGTTTTTCGACTACCACCGCCCCTAGTGCAACCGCTGCCTGAGGTACTGCAATTCCGAGAGTGTGATCCGAAAGGCCAATAGGGATCTCCGGAAAAGCTTCTTTCATATGAAGCATCATTCGTAAGTTAGCATTGACAGCATCGCACGGATATTGAAGCGTGCAGTGAAGAAGTACAATCTGCTCATTTTTTTGAGCTTCTAGAACTGAGACCGCCTCCTCAATTTCTGGGATTGTAGCAAGACCCGTTGACAGAAGGACAGGCTTATTCTTCGCTGCGACTTTTTCAATAAGAGGATGGTTCGTGAGATCGGCTGAGGCAATTTTGAATCCAGGAACACCAAGCGTATCGAGCATATCCACCGCTTCGTCATCGAAGGGAGCTGAAAAACAAAGAAGTCCTATTTCCTTGGCATAACTAAAAAGAATTCTGTGATCTTCAAAACCAAAACTATCAAGCTTTGCAAATGTCTCGTACTGACTTCCCCCTGGATCGCTCGCCTCTACCCAATACCGTGGGGCGTTTCGAGTCGAAAGTTTTCCAGCTTTGTAACTTTGAAATTTAATAGCATCGGCACCCGCTGCTTTGGCTTTGCGAATAAGTTCCTTCCCGAGTTCAATATCACCATTGTGATTTACCCCTGCTTCCGCTATTACAAAGCAAGGAAGTCCATCACCAATAAGTCGTCCACCAAAATTGATTTCCTTCATTTAGAATCAAGAGCTACAGATCGGAGATTTACTGAACTATGCTGGACATTCGCATTCAATTTCAAGAGCTTTGGTTCACGATCTAACAGTCGAATAACCTCAACCGCCTGTAACACTCTATCCGAACGGTAGAGTCTATCGAAGATATGCTCCATAAGCACCAAATCATCTGGTTCATCCACCGTCAATCGAAACTCTGGACGGTATAGTTCTTCGGAAAGTTCAACGCAACGGATACGAAACTTACTCTCATTCTCCTTGATATATAACGTAACCAGCTCCGAACGGTGACGATTCTCTCCGTCACGATGACTTCTCTTGAGAGCCCGAAGTGATATAACCTCCGACAAGATGCCCATAAGAAGGGCTTTTCCTGGAACAAAGGTATAGTCCGCATCGGCTTCTAGATGCGCTAGGGTTAGCTCCTCTATCAAAGGAAGGTCCGTCAGCGGATTATCTGCCGTAACTCGAACCACGTGCTGTTTGTTGAAATGTTCGAGAAGCGCTATATGGCGGGCCAGAACATCTTCCTCGTCACCTCTAAAAGCATCTATTCCTAGGCTCTCAGCGATTCGAACAAGGGTATCATTTTCAGGGCTTGTAGATGTGGCAAGTACAACCGGAGCGGGCTCACCAAGGGAACAAAGGCGTTCGAGTAAGTGCACTAATAACGGCTTGCCGGCTAGGGAGGCAATCGCCTTTCCGGGACATCGCTCTGATTTCATTCTAGCCGAAACAGCAATAACTACATCGCTACTCTCCCAGCAAATACGACTACTCAAACAAGTCCTCCGTCAGTGGTGTCCAAGCAGGAATCGTACGAACAGGCTTCCGCCCCAGTATCGAGTCAAGTTGTGCAGGGGAAATTCCTCGTTTATTTCTTATAAATGTAATTTGATCTTTACCTATTGGTATGCCTTGTTCGAGTGCGACACTATTCAAAACAGCGCGTCGCATTGAAAGATGGTATCGTTCCGACGCTTCGCTAACCGCCTCTTCAGAAGAACCAAATGCGGATTCTGCATCTCGCACGATGTGCACCATTCTTTCAAAGCTCTCCTGCTCAAGCGAAGATTCATAATCAAATCCCTTCGCACTCCTTTCAATAGTTAAATGCTTTTCTACAAGATCTGCGCCAAAAGCAACGGCAAGAGCTGGCAAAACTAGAGCCATCATTGAACCGCCCTCTACATGATCCAGAAAACCTACGGGAAGTTCAAAGGAGCTTTTCAATGTTTCAATAAAGCGCAAATTGGAGTCAACAACATGCGTTGGGAAATTCTGCACACCATACAAAAGCATTATCTCTTCATTTGATTCTGCCCGTACTGCCTTAATAGCAGATTCAATCGTACCAAGCCAAGTGCCTCCCGTTGATAAAAGAACCGGCTTGCCTGAGGCAGCAACAGCACGAATCAATTCCGGATTTTCCATATCGGTAGAATGAATTTTGTATGCAGCTATTTCGTGTTTTTTTCCCAGTGCAAGGCTTTCACTATCGAACACGTCAGCGAAAACCGGTAACCCAAGAGAGTTCGTATAACTTAAAACCCGATCCCAGTCAGTATGTGAAAGTTCGATTTGATCAAAGACTGTGCGTTTGGGATCTTCTGGGGCCACAAGCTTTTCGGATCGAAAAAACTGAAACTTAATCCCTTGAGCACCGGCATTTTTTGCAGCTAAGGCTATCCCTATTGCTTTAGAGACCTGTCCTTGATGTGCGGACGCAACTTCAGCCAATAAAAAAGCAGGGTGCCCCGTCCCGATCCGATAATTTGCTATTTGCATTTATAGTTAAGGGTTTATAGCTGTCTCCAGAATTGCTTTGACAATACGCTCTGTTGCACGCCCATCTGCTCCAAAGGCGAACTCTTGAATATATTCACGTCTTCTTTCCTGTAGCCTCTCTCCAAGTTTATTGTCAAAGAGTAGTTTTTGCAGTACGGAACTAATGTCTTCGTCGCAACTAACACCTAATGCTACACCTCGCTCAACTAGCACATCGAGATTGTTCGGCGAATTTAGCACCAAAACAGGACGGCCTAAAACAAGCGCTTCCGACGAAGCTAACGAGTCTACCGTCACTAAACCATCGGATGCAAAAAGAAGCGCAAGTAAATCATCAGAACCCGAAACCACCCGAATTCGCTCAAAGTGAGAGAATTCGGCCGAGAGCTTTTCAAGAGCTTCAGTATAAGAGTTGGCAGATTCTGCCTGGTGAGGCTTAATCAGCAACCAAACATTTGGAGACCGCTGTACTGCTTCAACGAGCTCAGAAAAAACTGACTCTACTGCCGACCAACGGGTAGCTAATACTAAGAACCGGTGTCCGGGAGGAATCAATAATGTGTTTCTGATCTTCTCTCTATCATAATCAGTCGCAGCCAGAACAAGCTCATCAAATTTTGAACTTCCGGTTACTACAATCCGTTTTGGGTCATAACTTCCTCGGTTAACTAATAGGTCTTTAGCCATATTGCCGAATACGGCAGTTTTCGTCGGAATCGGGACGGCTTCGCCTTCTTCCTCCTCGTCAAGCTCGAAAGGAGCATGCTCATGGGAATAGTAGTGCGGATACATGATGCCATGCTGAATCGCAAACGAAGGCACCTTTAGCGTGCGAGCCGCCATAATTGCGGCCCGCCCCAGCCCACTTGACTCTGCATAGAGCACAAGACCTTTTGCCTTTTCCGATTCCATTGCAGTGAGGATCTCGTGATAAGCGCGAATTGACCAGGGAAGCTGGCGAAGAAACGTTTCGTGGAAGCAAGCGTATGCTTCAGATCCAAGCTTAACCCCGTGGTGAGATAACGTTACCGTCCCGCGAAAATCCTTCCACATGCGTCTACATTCCGAGAAAGCCGTGATCAGCCTCAGCCCTAGAGCCCAAGTGAAATAATATCGTATCAACCGATAAGGTAACTCTTTCTCGTCGAATTCCAACTGTTCCCGAACTTCCGAAACAAAAGTTCTTCGCTTAAACGGTAACATTGGTCCGAACGCCACAACACTAGACGGCACAACCTTTTTAATTTCCGACAAGACACTGCCAAAATACATTTCACGCCCTGCTCTCCACATAGAACTATGGGTGAGAAAAAAAATGCCTGATTTATCTGTAAACGGTTCGGATTGACGTCGAAACAGTGATTTTAACCCAGTCCCGACCATCTTAAGAAGATCGCAGAAATGCAAGCTAGTCGTCCTAGTCAAAGACGGTGGGCCCGCCACACGTTCTCCAACAATATCAACATGTCCTACAAAAGCTCGCGCCGCCGCTTCAAGATCTCGTATCGGCTTAATGAGTACTATCCGCTTCGGCGAAATTGCACTTGCCAGTCTTGCTACAAGCTCCACATCACGAATAGCGAGGCGAAAGGGGGTTTCATGATAGAGATAGAGTTCGGCCCACCACCAAAGCACCATGGGTCCATGGCGATAACGCGAACGAAATTTATCTCTACCAAACGTCTTGAACCAACTGATAACTTTTTCCTCAACAGCAAAATCAATTTCCTTCACTGAACTGACATCTGAGGAAAGAATTTCTACGGGATCCCGGCTCTCTATACCCCTTTGACGCAGTACAGCTCTAATATCTGGACAGGGGAAGCGGTCTTGTACGATAGCGTTGTGCTGCCATGCTACAACTTCCGCGCCAACCTCTTTCAGAGAACGAATACTTCGAATCTCTTCGTCCGTAAGATATGAGTGGCCGACAAGCACTAGTGTTTGTTGATCGGTTCTCAAGACACCAATTATACAACTCAAAAACGATGTTCCGTTGTACGCCTATCCGGTTCTCCCAATAAACCTCTACTCTGTTAAAGGTGACGTCTTTTTTCATTGGATTCATAACAACATAGGTGCCTTTTTCCTCTTCTTGTAACTGCTGCGCATAAATAATTTAACGCCTCTTTTGGGTGGGGAGTACTGATGTTTTCGTCCCACAATATAAGTCAGCAACAATTTTTGTTTCTGAACCGGAAAAATC
>CAZFLB010000162.1:0-11418 GCA_964518945.1 uncultured Acidobacteriota bacterium
ACAAGCAATCGAAGGTTATAGAGCTATACTGGAGTTGGAGCCTACAAACACACTGTCTCGAAACCGTCTAGCTAACACGCTCGCGGAAGAGGGACGACTACAGGAAGCAATCGAAGAATATCGCCAACTAGTGCTTGATACCGAAATTGACTTTCGAGGCTTGGAGAATCTTTCAGCAGCACTTCTGCTACAAGGGGAAACTGATGAAGCGTTAGCCACGACGGAGACGGCTATAGCTACAGCTCCTTGGAATCCCGATTTTCATGTATTACGAGGAGAGGCTTTAGAGCAGGCGAGACGCTTTGATGAATCAAAGGATGCCTATTTGTCCGCACTCGAAGTTGAGGCATCAGCAGAGAATTATTGGAGAGTTGGTACTGTCTACGAGAAATTAGGAGTTGCAAGCGATGCTGAGAAACAATATCGCGATGCGCTTATCAAGGATGAAACTTTTCGGCCAGCCGCTTCAGCACTTGCCCGTCTCTTGTCTAGAACTGGTAGGGCTGGCGAGGGTCTGGAAATTTTAGAAGACTTTGTTCCTGATGGCTCTATACAAACCCAGCCAAGTATTAAACTCGTGTACCCAAACGAGATTCACCTCCCTGTGGAGATTGCTACTGCCCTTGCAGAAGTGAACATGGCATTAGGTAATGTAATAGAAGCGAGAATTATTCTAGAAAAATCGCGCCTTCAATATCCTCAGAATACCCGAGTACTTGTACTTCTTGGATTGCTCCACGGACGTGCTGGCGAGCTTGATGAAGCGGCGACGGTCTTAGAGAAAAGTTTGGAGCTTGGAGAAACTACACCGGACCTCCTTAAGAATCTTGCCATTGTTTACTTGAGGCAGAATCGGCCAAATATGGCTGTGACCTACCTTGAGAAGGTTTGTAAGCTGGTTCCTGATGACCCATCGTCATGGTACAGTCTCGGCAACGCATACTATCAAATGGGTTCAGGTGTGAGGGCTGTTGAAGCGTATTCACGCGCACTCGAGTTACGTTCTCCTTGGCCAGAGGCGATGTTCAACCTTGGAATTGTTGCTTCAGAGGTTGGAAGAAGAGAAATAGCAATCAAAGCTTTTCGTGATTATCTTGCGGTGGCTAGTGATACCGATACAACGCGGCGAGAGGCCGCAGAAAAACAGTTAAGCCGTCTCACTCAATAAAACTAATGGATTGATTTAAACGTGCTGGTAGAACCTCGGTGATGCTTTGGGAAAATTTTGTTTTCGATACAGTTAGTATTCGTCGCAGACCAACTCTCTCGATTTTTCATTCATTCTTTTTGATATTTGCAATTTCTACAATTTTAGCTTCTGACGAGACACCGTTACGTTTTCGAGAAATGGTTTTCGAATCAAAAATCGAATACCGTAATATGAGCGGCGATCTTGAGAAGCGGTTTATCGTAAGTTCCTTAGGCAGTGGTATTGCTTTGTTCGACTATGATGAAGACGGGGACCTAGATGTTTACTTTGTCAATGGTACACGTATCAATTCGCAAGGAACAAAAATTGCTGAGGGTTCAAATCGTCTCTATCGTAATGAAGGGAACTGGCGTTTAGTAGATGTAAGTGCTAGTGCAGGCGTAGATCATCGCGGTTGGGGTTTGGGTTGTTCAGTGGGTGACTACGACAACGACGGGTTCTCAGACCTTTATGTTACTAACATCGGTTCAAATGTGTTGTATCGAAATCGTGGCGATGGCACTTTTGAAGATGTAACCATGTCGACTCAAGTTGGTGATCCCGGATTTGGAACGAGCACGCTTTTCTTCGATGGCAACGGGGAGGGGGCTCTCGATCTATATGTGGTGAACTATTCTGAATCAGAGGTGAGTTCTCTTCCCCTACCGGGGGAACGTCCAAGCTGCGTTTGGTTTGGATTGCCGGTTTTCTGTGGACCTAGTGGTTTAGCAGGAAACTCTGACGTTTACTACACGAACATGAACGATGGGAGTTTTACTGAGACGACCCGTCAGGTTGGGTTGTTTGATTCCACTGGTGCCTACGGTTTGGGCGTCGTTTCTGGAGATTACGATAACGACGGTGATATGGACTTGTATGTTGCTAATGACTCAGTGCCAAATTTTCTCTATCAAAATGATGGTACTGGAAATTTCTCAGAGACTGCACTTTTCGCAGGTGTAGCTTATAACGCTGATGGTCTTGCCCAAGCTGGTATGGGTGTGGATTTGGCTGATCTTGATGGCGATGGTCAACTAGATCTTTTTGTTACGAATTTTTCGCATGATACCAACACAATGTATCGAAATTATGGAGAAGGCCTATTTTCTGATGCCACAGCTTCTGTTGACTTGCGTGTAGCGACTTGGTTTTACTTAGGCTGGGCAACGAGATTTGGTGATTTCGATAATGATGGAATTGTTGATCTTTTTGTGGCAAACGGACACGTTTACCCGAATGCTGAGGAGTCTGGACAACAAACAAGTTATTATCAGCGCAATCAATTATTTTGGAACGATGGTAAGAAGTTGTCTGAGTCCCAGTGGCAGTTTTCCGATGCGATGTTAAAGGAAGCTTCTAGCAGAGGCGCAGCATTTGGTGACATTGATGAAGATGGTGATATCGATATTGTAGTTGTCAATATTGACGATCGCCCATCATTGCTAAAAAATGAAACCGGAGGGAATTCTGTTATTTTACGTTTGATAGGAAGAAACTCGAACCGTAGTGGTATAGGAGCTCGTGTTGTTGTCCAGAACGAGGATTCTTTCAATATTTTCGAATCCCGACCGTCTGGTAGTTACCTTTCTTCAAATGATTCGCGCATTCATATTGGAATGGGGCAACTTAGCGTGTTGCCCAAACTTGAAATACGCTGGCCAAGCGGATTGACTCAAGCATTAGAAAATATTTCTGCGGGATCTAGCTTGACGATTGTAGAAACTATTGATTCTGCTTTCCCTGAGTCTTAGAGATGGTTGCTCTCTCTGCTATGATTTTTTCGATGAGAGGTGGCAAGTCTTCTTGACCGTTGTCTAATTCAAAGGATCGTTTAAGTAGCTCGACGGACCTTTCAAGATTTCCTTCTCTATACTGAGCATTTGCTAACATGTTTAGCATTGGTGGTAAAGGACGCCTAAGAATGATCGCTTTCTCTAGAATTTCTATGGATGCAGCGTAGCTACCTTCTCTGAAGTAAGCCCGGCCGAGAAGCTCTAACACTTCATAGCGGTCCTGTACCGAACGATAAACAGGTGCGAGGAGTTCGACAACGCGAGCAGTGTTTCCATCACGCATTTCATAGTTTGCTAAGGATTCTCTAGCTGGGCCGAGCATTGAGTTCTTTGAAATTGCAGTCTCTAACAATTCGCGGGCTTGTTGATGATTTTCTATTGCAACGTATTGTTCTCCCAACAACATCTCTACGGCACCAGGTTTTTCTGCGTTGATTTGTGGGGCAGCTCCACGTACCCCAGAGCGAACAATTGAAGTTCTTGGTGACACGACAAATGAGGTAGTTTTGCGCTCTAGTTCTTGCCCGTTTTCGTCTGTTAGAATCGCATGTAAGTCGTAACGTGCAGGTAGAATGTTTCGTAGGAAGAACTCACGGACGATAAGCCCGGAATCTAGAACTGGTGCCGTTTCGTCTAGGACGATCTTTTGGTCGACGATTTCTAATGCTGACGTCTGCATTTGAAAGCGCATTTGTGAGCGTTTTGGGGCTGCTTTGGATTCAATCATTACAACGAGAGAATCATCTACTGCATAGACACCTTCTGGATTAGGGTAAATTTCTTGATTGCCAAAACGGTAGGCTTGATACACGGGCTCTCCGCTTTTCAACTCCTGTTGGTAACCAATTACTAGGTCACCTAACAGAACTCCATCGTTTAACCAATCTGGTATTGTCACGCCGCCATCCAGAAGGGTATAGGAACGGACACATTTTTGTTCTTGACGGCCAGGGCAAGCTCGGTTCCTTAGAATAATGCGCACGTCGTATTCTCCCGGAACGACAGGAGTCATTCCAGTATATGTGATAGGACGACGTAGCATAGCTTCTTCTTTGTAATCTAGTTCGATAAATGATTCTCTACGAAATTGTAATAGAATTTTATTCGGGTCGTCTTTGGCGACGATTTCCATAGATGTTATGAATGAGGATGCATATTTTCCACGGTCCTTGTCCTCAACGAAAGCTACGTTCCTTGCATCCAGTTGAATGGCCCAATGAAGATAAGCAGCATTAGCCGGTCCTGGGAGGATGTTTATCATTCCTACACTTGGGACAAAAGAAAACATGTAGTCGCTCTCAACCGAGCCGCGTTCGAAATCGAGCCTCTCTGCGTAACTTGTATCAACGCCAACTAGCGGAGCTTTAATGATGTTGTCTATCAGAGCAATACTCCCGAAAGAAGGGTTTTGAAACTGGGCAATGTCTCCCTCGTCTGTGCGAAACGATAAAGAGGCATGTGCTAGCTCTGGGTCGACCTGTCGTAGTTCTTCCCAAGCTATCCGAGTGTCATTTCTGAAATCCATCATTTCCGTGGTTGGTCTTTGCAAAAGGGCCTGAGGGCCATCTGCGATAGGGTTGTAGAGTTGGAACTCTCCGATCGCGTGTCGTTTAAAAAAGAGAAGATAGAAAAATGGTGGGAGATTGAGGCGCCTCAGTTGAGCGTCATTGTAGAACCATAGCTCTGCTGGATATACTTCGTCTCTTGCTTCCCAGTTCTGCTTGGTCCGCGGTGGTCCAAGCAGTATATAGTAGCGCCCCATGTCTGTTTGCCAGCCCTGACGAAAAGTGCCTCGTCCAAAAAATTGGTTGACATAAGCAAGCCTTTCGTAATGCTCGATCTTGGTTTCATTTTCTTGGGTAGTTGGATTTTCGTCTCTCTTACGCCAGAACGCATCTATGAAGGATTCCCGCTCTGTAGTAGAAACAAGGTTGAGAAAAGCATCTTTTTCAAGTGGGGACATGATGTAGTTTACTTCTTCGAGAAACCACGTTTTGTAAGGTGCTGGTAGATCTTTTGGATCCAGTTGAGCAAAACCAGATCTACCGGTGATGACGACGAGGGATAAAATGAATATAAAGCGATACATTGTCTAACCTTAACAAAACAAAAGTGCTTCTAAGATTGTAGCGCGCGTTACGTTGGGAGACAAGCCGGCAATGGGTGGTAACCAAACCTCAATGTATGTTTGTCTTGAGATTATAAAATTTCGGTTCGCAATCTCTCAATTGTTGTCGTCGAACAATGTGGAGATTGCGACTTGATCTAAACTCAGTTTCATTGACTTCAGTAGCGAAATGAGGGGACTGTATGCGCTAGACTCTACTGCAATGGCACCCCGTGTTTTACTATTGTTGCCCACCTCAACATATCGGACGCATGATTTTATGGTAGCAGCCGAGCGTTTGGGTGCGAAGATTGTTGTTGCATCCGAAAAAACTAGCTCACTGGAACATATTGCTGAGGATTCTCTTCTAACACTCGATTTTTTAGATCCTTTAAGTTCGGCATTAAAAGTCGAAAAATTTCACGCCCGCAATCCTTTGGACGCGGTTGTTTCTGTTGACGAAGAAACGGCTGTTGTTGCCGCTGCAATTTCTGAACGTATCGGGGTTGAAGGAAATGCACCAGACGCAGCAAGGAAAGCGCGATTGAAACATGAGATGAGAGTGGCACTTCGTTCTTCAGGGGTGCCATCGCCACAATTTAGACTTTGTACAATTGAAGATGACCCGAAGGTGATTGCGAGTGGCCTAGATTTTCCGGTTGTGCTTAAACCGGTTTTTCTTTCAGGTAGTCGAGGAGTACAACGTGTCAATGATGAAAATGGCTTTATAAGGGCATTCGACTGGACAAAAAAGTTTCTTGCGAAACCTGAACTTGTGAGACGTGGGGGTAGTTATTCACAACTTATTCTTATTGAAACATTTATCTCTGGTTCAGAGGTTGCGGTAGAGGCGCTCCTTTCTAACGGAAAGCTTAGCACTTTGGCGATTTTCGACAAGCCAGATCCTCTTGAGGGGCCTTACTTTGAAGAAACGATCTACGTGACTCCTTCACGATGGGATGAACACACTGTTAGTTTAATAGAGGCTGTTACTTTGAAAGCTGCTGAGGCTCTTGGCCTAAAACATGGTCCAGTTCACGCAGAGATTCGTCTTGGTTCGGAAGGTCCGTGTGTCATAGAAATCGCTGGAAGATCTGTAGGAGGGCTGTGTTCTCGGACATTACGTTTCGGGCTTGGACTATCGCTGGAAGAAATTATTTTACAGCATGCTCTTGGGCGTGCGGTTGATTCGATAACGCTTGAATCTGAGGCTTCCGGTGTGATGATGATCCCCACTCCACGTGCCGGTGTCCTAAAGAAAGTATCAGGAGTTGTTGAAGCTAAAAGCGTTAGTTACATTGAAGATGTAACTATATCGGCGTACATTGGTGAGAAACTGATACCTATTCCCGAAGGCTCTCGTTATCTTGGTTTTATATTTGCGCGTGCGCATATACCGGAACTAGTTGAAAGCGCAATTAGAAAAGCCCATAGAAAATTGATGTTCACTATAGAATCACAGTGAAATACGTTTGAGTAGGGTTTGATGTTACTTTGATGGTGCGTAATAAGGATTACGTCCAGAAGCGTGGTCGGTCGTATCCATAATCGCCCCTATCTCAGGTATAGCGTTGCGGATCGACTTTGCGACGCCTTGTTTAAGAGTCACATCTGCCATTCCACAGCCCTGGCATCCTCCTCCCATCTTGATAAAGACCTCGTTCTTTTGAACGTCAATTAGTTCAACCCACCCTCCGTGAGAGGCGACCGCCGGGTTGATCTCGTTGTCGAGAATAGTCTGAACCTTTTGCTTTATCTCTGATGGTTCTGGAATTGAAGCTAGTGCATCTGGATCTATAGGAGGAGTATCACCTTGAAGAGTTGATCGGATTGCAGTGCCAATTTGCTTTGCGAGTGGCATCCAGTTCCCATCGGTGCTTGCCGAGACAGTCATCGAATCATCTTGAATTAGAAGAGATTCGACACTGTCGATGGCGAAGATTGCTTCTGCAAGGGTGGATCCAGCAGCATGTTCTTTGCTCGAGAAATAGATCGAACCATTTGGATACACAGAACGATCAACAGTGAACTGGCAGGTATTATTATCTTTTGGCTCTGCCTTGATTTTTACCTCTTCCATTCTTCCTCCATAGGGTAATCCAGGATTACAATAGTATACTATTTCCCTTTAACTTATCGATTGAACCAAACTGGTCCTTAGTTGGCTCAGCTCAGCAAAACCAAGCTTCTGTTAGACGAGGTGTTTTTTTTGCTTGATATGGTGGGACCGAAATTCCAATTAGTTTGGCTAGAGATTCAAAAATGGTTTGGTTGTTATGGTCTGCGCGTATACTCGATTCCAATAAAGCGGTTGCGGCTAGTTGTAATCTGTCCATTTCTGGATCTGGGTGAATCCATCGATAAGTAAGTGTTTCTCGATCGAGTTCGCGAAGGTGTGGTCTAAGGGAGAGATTGTTGAGCAATAAGGAGCCTGGAGGGATGAGCAATCTGAGGGTAAGTTGGACTGGCTCAACCTCCTCGATAAGTTTATTAGTGATTATCCAAAGAAAAACTGCTTCTAGGTTTTCATAATCTGTCCATGGTGTGTATGTAACGAAAGTTGGCTTGAAACCGATACCCGCAGTGCGGGTTAAGTCAAGAGCTTCATCTACATCGTTTGGGGTATGTCCTTTGTTTAGCTCTAGGAGAACTTTTGAGCTTAGTGATTCAACTGCGGTTACAATGAAGGTACAGCCCAACTCTGCAAGCTCATGCAGGTCTTTGCGTCTTTTTAGAATATGTTCGACTTTCGCTGTGAAGTCGAAGGTGAGGTTGGGATATCTTTGGTGCATAGCACGAACAATTTGAAGAGCGTGTTTTGGGCCGTTTAAAAAGTCTGGGTCGACAAAGTTGATGTGTTGAGCACCTTGATTAACTAGTTTACCTATATCTTCAAGAACAGTCCTTTGTGGAATGATAAAAAAACGACCATTGTATATTGCTGGTAAGGGACAATGCCGACAGTGATGTTTGCAACCACGACTAGTTTCTACGGAGCCGACGAGCTTATGCTGTCCGTTTGGCAGTTCTAAATGTACATACTTTGTGAGATCGGGAAGTTCTTCTCGAGAAGGTACTGGGTAGTCGAGCTTTGAGATAATAGGGTCTGGTGAAAAGGTTTGGTTAAGCGAGGTTCCACTCTTTTGAATCCAAGAAACCAAGGCTTCTTCAGATTCACCGCTCAATACGGCATCTGCGCCCGCGGCAATCAGAAGGTCTTTATTGAGTTGTGCGTATAGCCCAAAAAAGCAGAGTCGACATTCCGGATTGATTTCTTTAATAAGTGATGCTAGCTGGAGACCAAGTCGAAGTGCCGTATGCATCGGTACTGATATCGCGATTACATCCCTATCCAAAAATAAAGCGTCATCCATGGGTTCAATAGCGAGGTCGATGACATTGGCTTTGATACCCAAACGTTTCAAAAACGACACCTGTGTCGCTATGGATAAGGGTTGATGTCCTGATTCGTAACAGGAAACCAGCAGTACTTTAGCGTTTACTTTTGCTAAGGGCATACATCACATTTATGACTGATCTATAGGAAAAAATCTAGTCAGTACGTTAACTGGAATCTGAAAACGGGAATGTGCATAATGAAGATACGTTAATAGGCACCAATTGTTACTTTAAAGGAGTCTTTTATATCGGTGGCGCGTGTGCTCATTGTATTGCTATTGTATGTCTTGATAGCTCCGTTAACCGCTGTTAAAGCTCAAGAAACTGAGACTACCATCCAGGCTGACGTTCAGCAGCAACTTGAGGATGGAAGAGTGACCGCGCAAGGATATGTCTCGATCCGTTCTGGAAACATATTACTCACGGCAGACACAGTGGAGTACTGGCCTGAGGAGGGACGAGTCGTAGCTGAAGGTAATGTCGTTTACCGCCAAGATGACCAAAAGATTGTAGCAGAGCGACTTGAAGCTGACGTCGTGACGGGTAAGGGACGTTTTTACAACGCGTACGGAGTAGCCGGAAGCGATTTGTATTTCTATGGCAAGGTCATCGAAAAGGAATCAGAAGACACTTACGTTATAGAAAATGGTGCATTTACTTCTTGTGCACAGCCCACCCCAAGGTGGCAGTTTACGGCCAAGAAAGCAAGGATAAAACGTGACCATCACGTAACACTGCATCATACTTTTCTTCGAATAAAATCTTTGCCAATTTTTTACATACCCATCATGTACTTCCCGATAAATGAAGAGCAAAGATCGACAGGGTTTCTCATGCCCCAGATAGGACAATCTTCTCTGAAAGGCTTTCTTATCAATCAAGGTTTTTTTTGGGCGATGGGGCGCTCCATGGACGCGACATTTACATTTGAACGTTTTTCTGAGATCGGTTCTGGTGGCTCAGTCAATTATCGCTATGTGCAGAGTGAGCGTTCTCAGGGGCAAGTTGATCTTTTTGTCATTAACAATAAAGTCTCAGGTTCACGAGAATACACAGTTAATGCTAGAGCGAACCAAGAGTTACCCTTGAACCTGAAGGCTGTGGCGCGCGTCGATTTTTTTAGTAGCTTTGATTTTCAACAACAGTTTCAGGAAGATTACAACCGTGCAACACGGCGCTCTAAGAGGGCTTCAGGAACTATTTCTGGTTCTTGGAAGCAATATAATTTACGTGTTCTTTTCGATCGAAATGACACATCTTTTGGAAAGAATGTAGCTGTACGCAAATTACTCCCGAGCGTGAAAGTTGGTTCACGTCCTAATTCTATTTTTGGAATGCCGTTTCTCTTTTCATTTGATTCCGAAGCTTCTTCTTTGGCACGTACTAACCAAGGAGAAATGATTGAGTATAAGCGTTTCGATGTTACTCCTACTGTTTCCTATCCGTTTACAGCATTGAGCTGGCTGACGGCTCGCGCAAGTGTTATTGGCCGCATGACACATTACACATCGTCAGTTGAAGGGAGACAAATCGTAGATGAATCGGTTGACAGAAGGTATTTTGAAACTCGTTTCGATATGCGTGGTCCGACTTTTGCGCGAATATTTAATACTCCGAAGAATTTTTATGCGGCTCGTTACAAGCACATAATTGAACCACAAATGGTTTGGAGTTATCGATCTCATGTTGATACCTTTGAACAAGTGCCAAAGTTTGATGGGAATGATTATCTTCCTGGAACGAACCAGGTTGCCTTTTCCCTTGTAAATCGTTTACTTGCAAAGCGGACTGTGAACGGAGAGGAACAGCAAAACGCAACGGAGATGTTGACATGGACTCTTTCACAACGTTATTTTTTCAATACTGACGCTTCGCGTTATGACCGACAGTTCTCCACTCCATACTTTTCAGAAGACGGGTTGCCGAGTAGTCGGTCTCCGATAACTTCAAGATTTAATTTTCGCCCTTCGAGAAATCTTACAGCTAGTTGGAATCTTGATTATGACATCAATTTCAATGCGATCCGCTCATCGAGTACAGCTGCGACCTACGGTGGAAACTGGGGCAGTGTAAGAGGAATTTGGACCCGACGAAATTTTCCAGACCGTGATATCAAACGTAGTAATTTTCGCGTTGGTTCCTCGGTCAATTTAACACGGGGGTTCCAGGTCAGTTTTGATACAAGTGTGGATGCTGTATCCAAAGAAATTCTTTTCTTGAGGGCTGGAGCTGTGTATAACATTCAGTGTTGTGGTTTTATGTTAGATTTCAACCGATTTAATTTTGGCGGTTTTCGGGAAGAGAACACTATTCGCTTTGGCATCACACTTGCGAATATTGGTAGCTTTGGTACTTCGCTTGGTGGTTCTGGAAGGGTTTACTGAAGAACCTCGGGTTGTATGTAGACTTTCTGGGAGGGGACCAAGAAAAGGTACTTAGTTCGGGATGCAGTTGTAATGCTTCTTTCTAGGTTATGGGTTATTAATAGAACGTAATTAATGTGAGAATTCTTGTTACGGGAGCTTCAGGGCTTGTTGGCAGTTTCTTTGTTGGACTTGCCGGTGCGCGACATAACGTGTTGGGTGTTGACCGTTCTCAGTTGGATATTACTGACAAGAAAGCTATTGAGAGCGTGTTCAACTCTTTTTCACCCGCTGTCGTGTTACACTGCGCCGCTTATACTGACGTGGATGGCTCGGAAACAAATCCTCAGCGAGCAATGAAAGTAAATGCGATTGCGCCTGGTTGGATTGCTGAGGCGGCTCAGAAGGAACAAGCTCGAATGATTTATATAAGTACCGATTATGTTTTTGATGGAGCTAGTAGGGACCCTTACCGCGAAGAGGACGTGCCAGCACCTCTATCGATTTACGGGAGTTCAAAGCTCGAAGGTGAGCACAGAATAGCTAAAGCTTGTCCTGAAGGCCATA
>CAZFLB010000163.1:0-3270 GCA_964518945.1 uncultured Acidobacteriota bacterium
GGCAAGAGGGTGTTTCAGGAAGAGGCGATGTCCCTCTAGTGACGGACATGTGGCACTCTATTGAGTTAAACGCGATAACACCTGTTTCAGAGTGGGATGGACAGCCGGTTCGGATTGCACTCGAGGAAGATGCCGTCATGAATGAAGATGGTTCGATGGAATGGATTCTACGAAGACAAGAGCAATTTCATTTAGTTCGTTGATGATAGTTTGCCGTTATTAGTTTCTTCGAATTGGAGACTGAGTAACGACTACTGTCTTAGATTGTTTTCACGCCACACCGGCTAGACTACTGACCGAGTTCGCTGGAATTATCTAGGTGTAGCATGCATACGCGATATGAACATTTCGATAATGCGGGGCCAGTCTAGGTCGTATTGAACGGATATCTTCCGAGCATTCTCGGCTCCAGGCCAGCGCTCTGAGTTGCCTACAGAGGTGCCGTAGTTTATTCCTTTGTGAGTATCTATATCCACGTACCATTGTTTCGTAGGTGCTAGTGTTGGGTCTATTAGACTGCCGATGACAACTTGGTCATACATTAACCAAACGTTATCGGACTTCTGATCGATGTATGGCCTCATCGTAGTATCAATTACTGAAGTTACGTCATTGTTGACTGAAATTATCCTGTCAAAGATCGATTTAGTCATCGCAGTTTTCCTGGAAACGTTTAGTGGAGATAGTGTAATCGGAATCCCAGATTGCAAAACTACCTGCGCCGCTTCTGGGTCGACCCAAAAATTAAATTCTGCATTTGGAGTTATATTTCCCGCGCCATCTGGAAGGTTTGCAATTGCTCCTCCCATGATGAAAAGTTCCTTAACATTCTCTGAGAAATCTGCATGTTGGCTAATTGCAGTGGCGATGTTTGTCAGAGGCCCTATTGCAATAATAGTAATTTTGTTTGGATTACCCAGTACAGTCCGCACGAGAAAAGAGGTGGCACTTTCCATCTCAGGTTGTTTTTTTGCGAAGCCACCGGGCGGTGGTTTCGGGGCATGATCTGAGTACCATTCACCGTGGTTGTCGATGGCGAACTGGCTAGACTTATGGACCCATGGCATATCGGCGCCTATGTAAACAGGGATGTGACTGTTTTTGGTTCGCTCTAATAGCCATAACGCATCAGCTGTGGCCTGTTCGGTACTTGCGTTGCCGGCGACAGTAGTTACACCAAGGATTGTAATTTCAGAGGACTGGAGACCGAGAAGTAAAGCAAGTCCGTCATCTCCAGGTGGTAGTATGAAATCTGTGTCGAATATCACCAGTTTACTAGACGCACTCGAGATTTCAAAAACGAGCACCAATAGTGCGCAAATGTATAGCCGACTAGACATATGTTTTCAGATTAACACAAGGCGTGATAGGGAAATATGTTGTTGTTTGTGTTTAATGCCGTTCCTATTTGGAGTTCGGTGTAAACATAAACTAGAAACACCCTTAACCTGCGTTGGTCTGCTATGCTAAGTCTATGCTGTGGAATGAATTAGCTACCCCAGTCGCTTTGGTCGACAGAGATAAAGTTATCAAAAATACCTCACACATGTCAGAGCGCATGGTCAGCCTTGGGGTAAAGATGCGTCCTCATGTTAAAACTCACAAATGTGTGGAAGCGGCTCGCCTACAAACCCGGGGTCATTTCGGAGGTATTACTGTTTCCACACTCGCGGAGGCTCGGGCTTTCGGACGAGCAGGTTTTAAAGATATTACCTACAGTGTTCCGGTTGCCCCGGTTCGATTACAAGAGGTTGTTAGCCTCACAAGAGAACTTGAACAATTTAATCTATTGCTTGATCATGAAATGACCCTGGTTCACATGGAGAGGTGTTCCAAACAAAATGCGACTCCATTATCAATTTTTCTTAAGGTTGACTGTGGATATCATCGAGCTGGTGTAGACCCCAATGCTGACGAGAGTGTGAAACTTGCCATGAGAATTGAGGATTCCCCACATGTTCTATTTAAAGGGATCTTGACGCATGCTGGTCATTCTTATGAAGGTGGAGATCGTAAGTCAGTCGAAGCAATCGCCGCCATGGAGAGAGAGGTGATGGTCTCTTTTGGAGCAAAACTTCGTTCTGTTGGTATTACAAATTTTGACGTTAGCATCGGCTCTACTCCGACGATGTCGGTAGTCGACACACTTGTTGGTATTGATGAAGTTCGCCCTGGCAATTATGTCTTTTATGACAGTTTTCAAGCCATGATTGGAAGTTGTTCAATTCAAGATGCGGCTTACTCGGTACTCGTGAGTGTGATTGGGATGTATCCGAGCCGAAATGAGCTGTTGATTGATGGTGGAGCATTGGCGTTTTCAAAGGACCAAGGACCATCCCATATCGATTCTCGCTGTGGATATGGAAGAATTTTCTCTGAGGATGGTCAGGCGCTTGATGACCTTCGGCTGGTCTCGCTTTCCCAAGAACATGGAAAAGTTAAGGCTGAGGGCCAAAATGGTCTCGATAACTGTTTTGTTGGAATGAAACTCCGAATCATTCCTAACCATTCCTGCTTGTCAGCAGCACTGTTTGAACGGTACTACGTTGTAGAGGGAAGAGAGGTCGTCGAAGAATGGTTTCCTGTACGCGGCTGGTAGAAATTGCCTTTCTATTTGTTTGAGTTAGAACGTTTTATAGGTGATGGTTAGGGTTGCATCTTTAGTGCCAATTTCCCAGATACGTCGAAGTTGCCTCCCGATATAACGGCCACTGTTTTCGTTCCGGGTGGTAATTGTACGGCCCCAGACAAGAGTGCAGCAGTTGTAGCAGCGCCAGATACCTCTGATAATAGTTTGGTGCGCTCTAGGAGAAATTTTATTGCGCTGAGCATAGCATCGTCGCTTACGGTGACGAAATCGTCGACATTAGATTCAATGATTCTAAATAGTTCTTCATCTGTGTGCTGTGTAGCTAATCCGTCAGCTAGGGTTGATACACTTTCTAGGTCGACGGGGTTGCCGTTTTCGTGACTCGTTTTAAAGTTTGCAGATCCCTCTGGTTCAACTCCAATCACGCGAATGGTAGGGTTGAAAAGTTTGAGCGTAGTAGATATTCCGGCAATTAAGCCGCCACCACCGATAGGTACTAAGACCGTATTTACATCAGGGATTTCTTCGAGTATCTCCAACCCGATGGTTCCTTGTCCAGCTATAATGTCGCGATCCTTAAAGGGATGAAAATAAGTTAGGGATCGTTGCTTTGCGAGCAATAGGGAGTGGGCATACGCATCATCCCATAAGTTACCATGAAGTATTGCCTTTGCCCCGTA
>CAZFLB010000164.1:0-16004 GCA_964518945.1 uncultured Acidobacteriota bacterium
AGTCCACCGATTACGCCTGTTCGTATCAACCCGTACATAACCCCAGTTGACTAATGGCCGACCAGAAGCATCTACAAACTCATCTATGATTTCGGTTAAAACATCCCGGGCCACTTCCATTCGACTCTGGCCACCACCAAAACTCCAACCCATGGACCCAGAGCTATCAAGAACTATCCAGACATTGTGACGAACACCTGAGTTCAAGACGTCTAGTGGGTCTAGACCTCTGGAAATCAAACAAGGAGCCTGTGCACGACCAGTTTGAGAGAACGATAACGCCGTAATCAATACAACGACTGCAAGGGCCATCCTTTTCAATAACGTTGACGTTCTGGACTCACACACCAAGTAGTTTGAATCGATCACTATTGTCACCCAAAAACTGCTAAGGAATCACAGTGCCTTCCATGTTCTCTGTAACTTCTCTTTCACTATCCGGATTGCTCACATCTGACTTAGTCACCCCTTGAATCATGTTTTGATTAGGTAGTCGCAAGGACATCTCAAGACGTTTTAAAGAAACTGGCCGGCCTGCACCAGAACCCATTGCACCAGGGGCCGTTCCCTCAGCAGTCAGAATCACACGATCGTTTTCGTTCGGCAACGAACCGTAGTCTCGATCTCCAATAATCGGCCTTCGCACCCATAATGTGAAAGTCCCATCAATATCCTGCGCTCCGTCACCGTCTAAATCTCCTGGTGTTCCAAAAGGAGCCCGAAAATCGTGCATTGCTAACACTCCATCTGGTCGAGCAAGCACTCGTCCGATATAAATGCGATTGCAAGGTCCCAGATTAGGCTGAGGGCATTGATCAATAAAGTATTGGTAATCACGACAACCAGCGGCTTGCGGATCGCATGGCCCACCCCCTTCTGGATGACCTATCGCCCAAGCAGCATCGAAAGGTACTGTTATGTCAGCACGGGCCGGGGGTAATATCGCAGCAAAATCATTGTTTGCCAAAGCATAAGATGCAAGTACGTTCTTCCCATATTCCAGTGCGGCATCGGCATTAAAAAAAGCCTGTTCTCCCCAACGATAGTTAATCGCAATATCCTTTTCAGTAGTCGTCGTCAGCATCAAGCCCAAACCAATTACAGACATAACAAATAGAACTAAAATGGAGATAACAAATGCCGAACCCGTGCTTGGCCGACGTTCACTAAAAACTCTTGGCGTATTAATTGTTCTCACAAAACTTCCTAAAATGTCAGCTAACATTAGCTGAACGAAAAGTTGTAAACAGTGCTTCTCCAATAATAGAAAACTGATCCTGCTCTCCTGCTGCTGGTAAGCAACGGACCTGAATGCGGACCATCTCAAATGGCAGAGGTGATAAGACCTCAGCAATCTGCCATCGCAACTCGAAAAGCGCATTTCCAACTGCGGTTACTAACCCATCTGAATCATAAAACTGAGAGTATCCCCCTATCCGCGCATCCAAATCACCTCCAGGAACTAGAAATGGATGCCGTGTCGCTGTTATCGGTTCGGTATAAAACGGAGCAGCTTTAAGTTGTTCTAATTGCTGCTTAGCTATTGCACTACATGACGTCATACGACCGGAAAGCATATTCGCATGAGTCGACAAAACCATCATGTGAGCGAGTGACAGAAGTCCAACGGTTAAGATCAACATTGCAATCATAACCTCAATCAAAGTGAACCCCTCAGCACCACCACCGTGCTTCTTTTCACATCTATAACTATTCAATGACACGGACTCTCCCATTGCGAGCAATCGTAACAATACGTATTAGATCAGTACGCGTGTCTCGAATGGTTAATTGCCAATTAATCCCGTTAGGAGCAAGGACACCGCCTCCACTTGGTCCAAACGCGCTATTAACTGCACGCACTGAGCCATCTGAACGAAAAAGCAGTGCATTCGATCCTCCGACATCAAAAACCAACTCTTGAGGAATATTTCCGGGAAGCCCGTGAGGTGACATCACTCCGTTCGCAGGATCAGGGTCAACGACGTTATTTGGCACAGTAGGGACAGCACCAAAGTTGACCATGCCTTCTTGGTAGTTCCTCGGGACATACGTCGGATAAACCGGAGTATCCCAAGCTCCCGTCATTGGGTTCGGATCTAAGCTAGTCCATTGATATTTTCCGGCAGCCGGATAGTTAAAGTTCAGTAGAACACCTCGCTGTGTATTCAACTTTACTGCGTGCGCACCGGCCATTTGAGTTTCAGCCGCAATCGCTTGGGCCACACCACTCAGCTGATAATGGCGGACAAAATTCAGTCCCATCGGAATTGAAGCCGCTGACAAGACTACAACAATCAAAAGCACCACCATAAGCTCTACAAGAGTGAACCCCTTAGTTTGCTGTTTAGGCATCGAGTCCGATTGATTAATATGCAAATAACAAGCCACTTTTCTAATTCACAGCGACAAAAAATATAAAACTTGTAATATCAATCATTTGAAGCCCTCTCCTCAATCGCCTCACCGAGTTCCAGCACAAGTATTGTTACGTTTTATAGCATCATAATTAATTTATTAGCGAAAGGCTGTCACAATAACCTTGAATACCAGTCGATCAAAGATGTTCCGAAAACACTCGTTACAATTGCACCAAAACCTAGAAATGTTCCGAACGGAAGCTTCGTCTTCAAATGGCCACCACGTAAAACAATTAAAAACACACCAATAGCTGAGCCCATAAGTGAACCCAGAAAAAGAGTTAGCAGAACTCCTTTCCAACCAACAAAGCTGCCAATCATCCCCAGCATCTTGACATCCCCAAATCCCATTCCTTCAACCTTAGACCAACGAAAATAGATCTCAGCAACAACGAACAACCCACCTGCACCCAGTAGAGTACCAATAATGGCATCATTAAATACTAAATTCTCTCGAAAGACAGACAGCAGTATTCCGCATGCGATTCCCGTTAACGTCATACCATCAGGCAGCAACTGATGATAGAAATCGACAAACATCAAAACTAGCATCGACGCAATAAAAACAAACTGGACAAAATACTCTAGACTCAGACCATAAACTGAGAACAGGAACCATGACATAATTCCCATTACGATCTCGACCATCGGATATCTAAACCCTATCTGGGCTCCACAGTGTCTGCAACGGCCGCGGAGCAGAATATAGCTAACCACTGGGATGTTGTCGTAAAAAGAAATGGTGTTTCTGCATGAAGGGCAATAGGAACGACCTGTGACAATAGACTCTTTCCGCGGAAGTCGATAAATAACAACATTGAGGAAACTACCCCACAACAAGCCTAACAAAGCCGCTAACAGCAGGAGCAACTCCGAAATATTGTTCTCAACAATCACTGTCTTGGTAAAAAGCCGAGACCAGCGTCAGAAGACAACTGAACTTCCTTAAATTCTGGGTTCAAAACATAGGGATTACCCATTGGATCTAGTGGAATTTCGCTTAGACTGCCTGATTCGATCAGCTGTTCCCAACTATCGGGGAAACGACCAGATTGTTCATATTGCCTCATAACAAGTTTAGTCAAGAGTTCGATCTGATCTAAGCTTTCCAACTGAGCTAAGTGTATTGCCGCATTCGACCGCTGCTGTTCAGTTGTAGCACTCTCGTATTGGAGTTGCCACAATTCACGTGACATTTCACGCTCACCTCCTCTGGAAAGTGTTCGACTCGCAGTCGTTAGCATCCAATAAGGCGCACCTTCAATCTCACTACCTGCAACAAAAACCTCAGCTGCCTTTTTATAGTCTTGCAAATGCCAATAATAAATAAACCCTTTGTCAAGATAAAATCGCCAATATTCTGGGTGAGTTTGAATGCCTCGGTCTATCATCTCGATCCCCTTTGAAGGCACACCAAGACCCATGGGAAAAGGCTCCGAGAGAAAAGTAGCGCCGTAAGAGTAAGCTATCTTAAAATCCGGATCTAGATCCGTTGTAATGCGGAGTAAAGGCTCCAACAACGAATAATCGGCACCACTTAACTTCTGCCGTTGAGCACCAAAATATTGTACCGTTCTTAACCAATAAAGATCCGCTGCTAAATTCTCAAACCCAAACGACAACTTTTTAAGTAATAAACCATTTTCTACATAGAGCACTTTTTCCAATACGGGATTGGAGCTGGAATTCGCATCTATCTCCTTCTGAATCCCGTACAGTAAGAACACCATCGCAAAAACACTGACAACTCGAAATTTCATCATTACCTTTGCAGAAACTATTTCAGGTTTCGCTTACTGAAAATCCATGTTGAGAATACTAACAATAGTAACGAATACGTCAACCCATAGAACGTTAATAAAACAATTTGTTGGAAAGGAATCATGTGACCAGAAACGACAACACCTTTTACGTCAAAATTTCGAAAGTTTGGAAGCATGTAATAGAAAGTAAGCGCAAGAACCCTTAAGGGTGGTGCATCTATCAAAGCCCAGATCGAATTTTTCAAATCAGCCAGGAAATAGCCTATTACATAAACGAAGCTCGTAAATACTCCTGCTAGAACAGCTGATGTAAAAGTACTGAACAAGATCGCTATTCCCACAAGTACGATTAGTTTCACATATATTAAAAAAATGGCTTGCAGTAGCAATAAGTCAAAGGGCTCCCTCATCACGAATAAGACACCATAAAGACCCGTTGTCATAACAGAAACATTTATAAATAACGTAAAACAAAGACCACAATACTTTCCTAAGAGAAACTCCATTCGAGACACTGGTTTTGACAACAAGCTATGAAGTGTTCTTCTGTCGATTTCTTTAGATACAAGCCCAATGCCAAGAAAAATAGCAATCACCATGCCAAAAATAGAAATCGCGGCCAATCCAAGATCTTTGATTATTTTGATCTCTTGATAAACTGAGATCTTTCCAAGTACATAAGAACTGAAAATCATAACAATTGCGAAAAGTACGAGATTGTAGAGGACTTTATCTCGCACCGCCTCACGGTATGTGTTCAGCGCTATTGCTTTTACCAACAGATTCATCCCGTTATCTCTTTATTAATTTCACGTACAAAATAATCTTCCAAAGTTTCCTTTTCCGAAGTGACCGAATGAACTTTCGCTCCCTGACTCAAAAGAAGCGGCAAACAAGAGTTGAAATCAGCCGTTCCGGAGAAAACGAACGTAACACGCTCAGCTCTGTGAGTTATTCTGAGAGCGTGCGGAGCAACTCTCTCTTCTAAGTGACGACTTATTCCTTCAACAACTATTTCAACCGAACGCACGGACAAATCAAGAATCTCTTGTAACTGTCCCACATTGACAAGCTTTCCCTTATTAAGAATTGCAACACGATCGCATATGGCCTCAACATCCGGAAGAATGTGAGTGCAAAAAAACACACTGACTCCCGATCCCTTTAGTTCTCGTAACAAAGTCGTCATCTCGTGACGACCCACTGGATCCAACCCTGACATCGGTTCATCCAAGAAAACAAGCCTTGGTTGATTAATCAAGGCCTGTGCTATTCCAAGCCTCTGTATCATACCCTTGGAATATTTTTGGAGGGGTAAATCAGCAAACTCTGTTATACGGACTTTTTCCAACAATTCTTCACTTCTACTGCGCCTTTCCGACCGAGACAACCCGAACAACTGACCAAAATAGTCAAGAAGCTCGCGGCCAGTAAGATAATCATAAAAATAAGGGAGTTCCGGTAAGTAACCAATCTGCTCTCTCATTGAGTGAGAGCCGACCGGCTCACCAAGAATACGTGCAGTGCCTTGAGTGGGAAACACTAGGCCCATTAATAGTTTAAGAGTTGTAGTTTTACCAGCGCCGTTGGGCCCAATTAGCCCAAAAATCTCACCCTCTTCAACCTCAAGATCTAAGTGGTCCAAGGCTCTGTGTGTTGAGCGAAGAATATTTCCGAGCTCGTAGTCTTTAGTAAGACCTGTCGTTTTGACAGCCAGCATCTGCGTAAAGCTCCGATCCTATGGTGTTGATCCCTTTTTGGAAATAAGTTCTAGGAACTTACAGAAAACTTCATATCACAACATTCAACAATCAGGGTCATCACTCCCTTTTCAAAGATCCTACTCAATATTGTTTGTTCCTGCGGGTGCTGGACAAGCAATCTTGGCCCCTGTCTCATCTTGGAAGATAGTGCCTGCTGAAGCGCCCATAAACCCTCGAACACCAGTTACGCCGACTGATGTTGGAATAGAGGTATAACAATAATCAACGACCGAGTTAGGATCACAACGAGTAGGATCGAAACCAATTGCAGCACCATTGGTTACGTATTCTCTAGTGTAACCAGTCTTGCTATACGGCGTAACCCGCCCTACATCACCATTCAAGAATCCTGGGGCTGGTCCCGGATAATTAGGAATGCAAATAGCGCCACCACCATCTTTAGTCATACACATGAGATTAGGCGCAAAGTAACCACAATTGGAAGAAGCATATGCTGAGTTTGCAGAAATGACCGTCCTCGTATCCGCGATGGCTTGCGTTTCATTTGCAGAAACTCGAGCGCGAAGGAGGTTTGGTATTGCAATCGCAGCCAGCACACCGATGATCGCCACTACAATCAACAGCTCAATCAGTGTGAACCCCCGATTACTCACTCGAACACAAACAGTCACAGTAAACAATTCCTAAGTAACATTGTATCTTTCACCTTATTCTGCAAAAACCTGACACCACTCATCTGGCGTAGTTAGCTAACAATTATAATGAGGTACATGTAGTGTATTAAGCAACTAACATGCCAGTTTAACAATGATTTTAAAACACCCAAATCATTTCAACTCACTTCAGGAGCAATTCTTGTCGACCTCATAAGCATGATAGTTTTTATCTTAGATCGAATTTCTCTAACAAATATCTGAATGACCGAAGATTTAATCGAAGAAGCTTTGCTGCCTTAGTCTGTACACCGCCCGAGTGCTCCATTGCAGAAACTAGTAATTGCTTCTCAACATTCTTAACTCGAGCATTGAAATCCACTCCTTCGTCAGGAAAAGCTGCGAGACTTTCATCATCTTTGCTCACAGCTTCTTTCGCATCAAGCATTTGGATCTTTTCCGGTAAACGTTCTGGGCAGATAACATTGGTCGGCTCAAGTGCCACAGCACGCTCGATTGCATTTTCCAACTCGCGAACGTTACCTGGCCATGAATAACATGAAAGAAGCCCAAGTGCCTCTTCTGAGATTTTGGATACGTTTTTCCCTGCAGACCTTCGCGCTTTATCAATAAAATGACTCGCTAGGAGTGGAATATCATCGAGTCTCTCTCGAAGTGGCGGCAACTGTATTGGTATGACACTAAGCCTATAGTAAAGATCTTCTCGAAAAGTCTTATTTCTAATACCCTCTTCCAGATTCATATTGGTAGCTGCAATAATGCGAACATCAATCTTTATTTCCTCAGTGGAACCAATTCGACGAATTCTCTACTCCTGCAGTACTCGAAGAAGCTTCACTTGCATACTCGGACTCCGTTCACCAATTTCGTCTAGGAAAACCGTTCCACCATCTGCATACTCAAATAATCCCTTATGGTTGGTCGTTGCACTCGTAAAAGATCCTTTTAGATGTCCAAAGAGCTCACTCTCTAAAAGGGATTCTGGGACTGCACCACAGTTGATTGAGACAAAAGACTTAGACGCTCGGGAGCTTCCGGAATGGATAGCACGTGCTGCCAGTTCTTTTCCGGTGCCGCTTTCTCCAGTAAGGAGTATCGTACTATTAGTGTTTGCAACCGAACTGATTTCTTCAAATAGTTTATGCATCACCGAACTATTACCCAGTAGATTCTTAAGGCCATGTTTATGTTTGAGCTCTCTCCTGAGGTGCCTGACTTCTTCTGTGAGGCGTCGTTTCTCAAGTGCATTCTCGATGTTTACTTTTAGCTCCTCTAGGTTGAATGGTTTCGTCAAGTAATCATAGGCACCCAGCCGTAGCGCTTCGACAGCCGTCTCCGCGGACGCGTAAGCAGTTATCATTACCACCGGAATACGTGGGTCTGTGTCAGTGACATGCCGAAGGACCTCTACACCACTCATATCCGGCATCTTTATGTCCGAGATGACAAGATCGAAGGCTTGCTTTTCCACAAGATCGATCGCTCGCCTTCCAGATTCAGCGACTGTTATACGATGCCCGGCCTTGGAAAGTGCAATCTCAAGAAATTGTCGCATTGACTCTTCGTCATCTACGACGAGAATATGACTCAAGTGAACTACCTCCGTTCTGCAGGAAAATGAATCGAAACCACTGTACCTTTGGGAGTCTGACCATCTACTTGTATAACTCCATTGTAGTCCTCAACAATGCGATAAACGATCGCGAGTCCAAGACCAGAACCTGCAGGAAAATCTCCAGCAAATGGAGCGAATACCGTCTTCCTTTCTCCTTCAGTCATACCAATACCCTCATCTCGAAACGCCATGACGATTGCCCCCATATCGTCATACCGAAGCGACATAACTAATTGTCCCCCAGATGGCATAGCCTGAAGTGCATTCCGTGACAAATTCCAAGTAATTTGCTTCATCTGATTTGGGTCAGCAAAAAGGATTACTGAATGTTCCGGTATATCTAATAAGATTCTATGCTCCGGCAACACTTCTGGCCCATGAGCAAGCAACGTCGCCGTCTCTTCCAAGACCTGACGTAAATCAATCTGCTCTGGTTCAAAACGAGAAGGCCGTGCGTATGCTAGAAAATCAGAAAGAGTACCCGAAAGCCTCTCTGATTCTCTTACAATAATTTCCATCAAACGTTTTTGCTCATCGCTCAATGCTTCAGACTCTTTCAGTACTTGCACCGATCCGCTAATCGATGCTAGCGGGTTACGAATCTCATGAGCCATGCCCGCCGCCATCTCCCCCATCGTTGCTAAATTCTCCTTTAGACGAACCTCTCGCTCTAAACGTTTGATCTCCGTTAAATCTTGGAATGCAAATAAAAAACCACTCCTCTTTTCGCCTTCATAAATCAGATAGGAGACACTCATTCCAAGATAAATCTCTTTTCCCCGCTTGTCGAGGTACAGACCTTCGAGTCGTAAAAAACGTTTGTCCTTAGACAAGCCCTTTTTGAGCCGACCCAAAAAGCCTGTTTTCTCCGAAAGCAGTTGCGTTACATTCATGCCAAGCGTTTCTACTTTGTCTCGAGCGAAAATCGTGGCAGCAGCATTATTAAAAAAATTAATATGACCATTAAAATCTGTTGTCATTAAACCTGCGGTGATTGAGTCAAGGATCGTCTGATTGAAAACCTGTAAATTCGCAAGAAAGTCAGTAGCTTCTTCTAGCTTTCTTCCCGCCAATCGAAGGTTCTCAGACAGATAACTTGTGAGCAACGCAACAGTGTAAAAACCAAAAACATTAACGATTAACGTATAGCTCACTAATGGAGAAGGACTTGTTACCAACGATTCAATTGAACCACTTGGGTAGTGAGACAACCAACCAAAAGAAAGCGCTTGAACAAGAGAACCATATAACCCTGAAGCAAGAGTTGCCGCAACTACACCGCCTCGTCGAAACAAGATAATACTCGCAGCAATAATGCTAATGAAATACAGCGATGAGAAATCACTGTTAGAACCACCTGTGTAATAAACGATTCCCGTAATTGTCAACAAGTCAAACAAAATCTGAACGTAAGCCAGTTGTTTACGGAAAGAGACAGTGAACCGCCACGCCAGCGAATACATCAGAGTCAGTAGATACGTAATCGCCATCAGAAAATAGATGGGGTCTGTAGGACTTTTTAGCTCCCGAATACCTTCAGCCAAAAACGTAAAGCCCATGAAAGCGGTAACAATAGTGAGGCGAAGAACCATTAACCAAACAAGGGGTGGAATTCTTCGGGCCCCGTCTGTTATCTTGCTAGCGATCATATGCGAGTTAAGTCATTTAAAAGAGGACTCTTAGAGCTACTATACTTGCTGCTCTTATGCGAACAATAGCTTCTGGATATTAAGGGTTCATTGTGTATAACTACGACATTTGACCAATTAGGCTAAAGATAGGTAAGTACATCGAGATGACAATACCACCCACTACGATTCCTAGAAACAAAATCAACATTGGCTCCATCAAAGTCATCAAACCGGCAACCGCAGTATCAACCTCCTCTTCATAAAAATCTGCAATCTTGGAAAGCATATTATCTAAAGCACCAGTCTGCTCACCGACCGAAATCATTTGTACTACCATTGAGGGAAATACCGTGCTGCTTTTCAACGGACCAGCAAGTGACTGCCCCCCTTCAACGCTCGTACGGGTCTCCATAATTGCATCCTCAATAACCCCATTCCCTGACGTTAGAGCCGTAATTTCAAGGCCATCTAAAATAGGGACACCACTCGAGATCAACGTCGCCAATGTACGACAGAAACGTGCACCCGCTATCTTTCGTAAAATCATCCCGAGTATCGGTAATTTAAGCAGTAGACTATCTATAATTCGTCTGCCTCGGTGGGTACTATAGCAGCGTTTTATGGCATAAATACCTACAAGTAAGGCGATCGCAAAGGGGAAAATCAGCCGGACCATCCATTCAGATGCCAAAATCACAATACGAGTTGGCATAGGAAGTTGTGCTCCAAGCCCGGAGAATAATGTCGCAAAGGTCGGAATGACTTTCCAAAGAATCACAGTCACAACAAGACCTGCGATAGATACCACAGCAATTGGATAAATTAGTGCTGACTTTACTGCCGACTTAAGTTTTACAGCTTTTTCAATATACACCGCCAACCGTTGGAGAGTTGTGTCTAGGATGCCACCTGTCTCACCGGCAGTAATCAGGTTAGTGTAGAGGTTATCAAAAACCTTAGGATGTTTTTTTAATGCATCAGCAAGCGATGCTCCCCCTTCAACATCTTGGCGCACTTGAAGAAGAACTTTTTTAAATTCGGGGTTATCTTGTTGGCTACCAATGATCTCCAGGCACTGCACCAATGGGAGACCAGCTTCAATCATTACGGAAAACTGTCGTGTGAAGATTGCAAGCTCCTTCGAACTAACACCACCTCCAAAAGTCGGAAGACTTATCTGCCTCCCTTTTTTTTTAACGCTCGTTACAAAAATTTGCTCACGCCGAAGCATAGCGATTACCGCATCTTTTGATGCGGCACTCCGCTCACCCGAAGTCACTTCCCCAACTCGGGTCCTACCTTTAAATACATAGGCCGGCATTTTTGTTGCCTCCGTAGGCTTCTAAGTTGTCTTCGAAACAAACAAATCGATATTGCGAAATTCAGGGTCCTACATTTCTTGAACTTGTTGTAACGGACGATCCCACATCGGATTTATTAAATCCAGCACCTCGATTTATCATATCTTGTAGTTCTTCAGTATTCGAAGACATTCCAAGAGCTGACTTTAATGTAATTTGTTTTTCGAAATAGAGTATCGCTAGCGCCTGATTAAAAGTCTGCATCTGATGTTTATCCTGACCCGTCTGCATCATTGAATAGACCTGGTGGACTTTATCCTCTCGAATTAAATTACGAACCGCGGAATTCGGGATCAAGACTTCCATGGCTAGTACTCGACCTGAACCTTTGGCCTTCGGAAGTAGTGACTGGCACAAAATTCCTTCGAGAACGAAAGAAAGTTGAGCACGGATCTGTGATTGTTGATGGGATGGAAAAATATCTACTATTCGATTGATGGTCTGTATCGCCGAATTAGTATGCAGTGTCGCAAATGTCAATCGCCCCGTTTCTGCTATTCGAAGAGCCGCTTCAATCGTTTCTAAATCACGCATCTCACCAATCAGTACTACATCCGGGTCCTCTCGCAAAACGGAACGTAAAGCATTTGAAAAACTATGAGTGTCTGACCCAATCTCACGCTGACTCACTAAAGATTTCTCATGCTTATGGATAAATTCAATCGGGTCTTCAATAGTAATTATATGCTGATATCGTTCTTTGTTTATCCTATCAAGCATGGCCGCGAGTGTAGTCGATTTACCACTTCCCGTCGGGCCCGTAACTAACACTAACCCTCTTGGCCGAATACAAAGTTGCGATACTACTGGTGGCAAACCTAATTCTTTGAACCCAGCGATCTCATAGGGAACTGCCCTATAAACAGAAGCGACTGCTCCCTTCTGCATAAAAACATTAGCTCGAAATCGAACATTGTTTTCTTGTGAAAGACCCAAACCCTTAATTCCAAATGAAAGGTCCAGTTCTAAGTGCTCTTCAAAGATTCGTTTTTGTTTGTCGGTCAGAACACTGTAGGCCAGCTGTTTTGTATCTGCAGCTGTCAGAAGTGGCATGTCCAAAGGACGCAGCGTACCATCGACTCTAATCTGGGGTACTGAGTTATTTATAACATGAAGGTCAGAGCCGCCCAGTTCAACTAACATCTTTAGTAATTCACGTAAGGTAGCTGCCATTCTCAGTCCTATTATGTGTAAGCGTAACCTCGGGACTCTTTACTTAACGGTTTCACGAACAACCTCTTCCATGGTAGTCAGACCGCCACGTACTTTCTCAAGCCCACTCCTACGCAGAGTAATCATTCCTTCTTCAATAGAGCGGGCCTTTAATTCAATCGATGAAGCTCCCTCTAGGACAAGTTGGCGTATCTCATCTGACAACCGAAATACTTCATAGAGACCAACTCTTCCTTTGTAACCGGTATTGTTACATGCCTTGCACCCCGTTCCCTTCTGAGGTTCTACCACCTTAGCATCTTCAGGACTAAATCCAGCATCAATCATCACCTGCACTGGAATTTCCGACGGAACTTTACATTCTTTACAGATACGACGGACAAGACGCTGATCACAAATGAGATGCACTGAAGTTGCTACAAGGAAAGGCTCAATTCCCATATTCATAAGTCGACTTATGGTTGATGGAGCATCATTGGTGTGAAGTGTTGAGAGCACTAAGTGGCCCGTAAGAGCTGCCTTGACAGCTATTTCTGCCGTTTCAAAATCACGGATCTCCCCAACTAAAACTATATTCGGATCCTGACGTAAAAAGGAGCGTAGTGCGGCTGCAAATGTAAGGCCAATAGACTCCTTCATTTGAACTTGATTAACTCCAGCAAGATTAAACTCAACTGGATCCTCTGCTGTCAGGATGTTTGTTTCCGGAACATTCAACTGGCTAATGGCCGAGTACAACGTGTTGGTCTTCCCACTACCTGTAGGACCGGTCACTAGAACCATCCCCCATGGTTTAAAAATTGCCTCTTCAAAATGCTTCAGCGATTCCGTTTCAAAGCCCAGTTTTGTCATATCAAGCATAAGGTTGTCTTTATCGAGCAGCCGGAGTACAACTTTTTCTCCAAAAAGTGTAGGGAGAGTAGACACACGATAATCTAATTCACGCACCTTGCCTTGATGAACCAGACGAATTTTAATACGCCCATCCTGAGGTAGCCTCTTTTCAGAAATATCAAGCTTTGCCATGATCTTTATTCGAGAAATAATAGCGTCGCGCAGTTTCATGGGAGGCTTCATCACAACGTAAAGCACCCCGTCGATCCGATAACGCACACGAAGCTCACGTTCATATGGCTCGATATGAACATCACTTGCACCACGTTTCAATGCATCTGTCAAAATTACGTTACAAAGCTTTATTACTGGAGCTTCCTCTGATGACTTTTCTAAGTCTTGAAGATCAATTTCATCAGAATCTTCCAAAACTTCCACGTCGTCCGTAAGGACATCTGTATCAACATCATCTTTTACTTGAAGCGAGCGAACGGACCCATAGTACTTTTCGATGGCATCCATTATGGAGGTTTCCGACGCTACCACGGGCTCAACGTTGTAACCAGTCATAAACTTAATGTCATCAATCGCAAACACATTTGTAGGGTCAACCATCGCAACAGTAAGATTTGACCCGCTCCGAGAAAGAGGTACAACCTGATATTTTTGTGCAGTCTCAGCAGGGACTAGTTTGATAATTGATGCATCCACCTCGAACTTAGCAAGACTGATCGAAGCAACCCCATATTGTCTAGATAACAGTTGAGTGATCTGCTCCTCCTTAACGTATCTAAGCTTAACCAAGTTATAACCCAGTTTTCCCCCATGCTCTTTTTGGTAGTGAAGAGCCTCTCTCAGTTGTTGAGGTGTGATAAGGCTAGCCCTAACTAAGAGCTCTCCAAGTTTCACAAGCATCGAAATGCTCCACAGCAAGGTAAATTTGATGGATTAGTTATTTTGTCCACAGTAGATTGCCCAACCCTCAAATCTAACTAAGACCCATCAACATTGTCAAGGCAAGACGACGGTTTTAGGCTCCTAGTCACTATTTTCCCAAACTCAAATTAACCCAAAACGCTTCCTCACGATGTCCACCATCTGTACGGTAGGCTGTGTCTATGTCAACGTTCAATACACGAATCCCAATTCCAAACGAAGGTACAGGCTTGATTACACCACTAGATGTGAACTCTGTCCTTAACCCAGCTCGAACAAAAAGCCTTTCATCAAGCCAAGCTTTTTCCACTCCCATAGACAATTCTCTGAATTCATCTAAAACAACGCCTTGTCTAGAAAGGTCTAGGTCTCCAGTCACTACAAACGAGCGAGAAAACCGTATCGCTCCTCCACCTCTAATATGCCTACGTAGTCGTGCACCCCTACCGTCAGGTAATTGAAAACGCGCTTCACGAAGTTTTTGGATTGTGACTCCCCAACGCATACGTTCATGAGGCTCATACATAACGCCAACATCCACAGCCCACGAACTGACAGTAGACTGGCCCTCGGTCATAAACATACCTCGCAAATAGTGAATATTGGCAGCAACCACAAGATTATCAATTGGTAACGATTGCAACAATGTCAGCGCAAAGTCATCAGTTACTAGACTGCTCAGCGATTCATCTTGTTTTAAATCATGTTTTAATCGGGTAAAGGCAAAACCCATAAAAGGAAAGGAAACCGAAAAACCCTTCCCCTGTGTATCACTGGACCTGGAATCATCTAACTTTGCAATAGGGCCAACATATAGTCCTGTTGAACTAAATCTATCAAAAGCCAGCCCCGCAGGGTTCCAGTAAAAACCAGTAGGTCCATCAGCTAAACCCGTAAAAGCTCCTCCCATCGCTGCTGCTTTCGCGCCTAAATGAAAAAAACGAGTCTGTGGTTCGACTCGTTCAGACAAAAACGTCAACATAATTACGAAAAAAATGTAACGCACTAATCCACTATATCAGTCACCATGGGGTCGGCGCTCAATTAAAGACCTACATTCATAATGTTGATAATTGAACAAAAAGTTGACATAGAATCCAGCTAGTACTACGTTCTTAATATGCGGACGATCGCGGTTATACCAGCCCGCTACCAATCAGGTCGATTCCCGGGGAAACTTCTCGCTAAATTGAAAGGCCAGAGCCTGATTCAGCATGTTTACGAAAGAACTCAACTTGCAAATCGGGTAGACAGTGTTCTTGTCGCTACAGATGATGAGCGCATCCTGGATACGGTCCAAAGTTTTGGCGGTGAAGTTGTTATGACTTCTCGCGACCACCATACCGGATCAGACCGCGTCGCAGAAGCTGTTTCAAACAAAAACGTAGATCTCGTGGTAAATGTTCAGGGGGACGAAGTTCTTATTGCGCCAAAAGCGATTGATCAAGCTATTGAGTTTGCAGAAACTACACCGGACACTATTGTCACGCTGAAAAGTGCAATAACCGATATTTCCGTTCTTATGGATAAGAATGTAGTCAAAGTGGTTACAGATCATAAAGATTTTGCGCTCTATTTTTCCCGAGCCCCGATTCCTGTATTTCAGAAAGAAGACATTACTACTGGATTATTCTTCAAACATATCGGAATCTATGTGTATCCCAAAAAATTGCTCCTCGCATTTGCAAATATGCACCCAACTAAATTAGAACAAGCGGAAAGTCTGGAGCAATTGCGAGCATTAGAAAATGGTATCCGCATTCGAGTGCATCAAACTAACTATGACAGTATTAGCATTAATACCATGGAGGATCTTTCTAGAGTTAGCACACTCTCATAAACGAATACATTCCTGTACAGTAGAATCATAAGG
>CAZFLB010000165.1:0-11782 GCA_964518945.1 uncultured Acidobacteriota bacterium
AACTGGCAAAATTAACCCAACAAGATGACACATTAAAAGACATAGAAATTGGAGTTCTAGAAAAATCAGAGGAGCTCGGCCAACACTGCCTTTCGGGTGCAATTATAAACCCGGTGGCTTTTCGGGAATTATTTCCAGAACTGTCAGATAAGGACTTCCCTTTCAGAACGAAAGTAAACAAAGAAAAAGTCTATTTGTTATCCAAATCAAATGCTGTTCGTATACCCACACCACCAACTATGAACAATAAAGGACACTACGTAGCCTCTATCTGTGAAATGGTCCGCTTCCTGGGAGATAAGGCTGAACAGTTAGGAGTAAATCTTTTTACAGGTTTTCCGGCAGATGCATTGCTCACCGATGGCAGCCGTATAAAAGGTGTTCGAACAACAGCAGGTGGATTAACAAAAGATGGTAAGCCAAGTCCAAGCTACCTACCTCCAACAGACGTGCTTGCGCAAGTAACAGTACTCTCCGAAGGAGTACGTGGCCATTTGACACAATCTTATCTAGACCAACAATCCATTAAATCGCCAAATCCTCAAATTTTTGCTTTAGGCGTAAAAGAACTATGGGAAGTCAAAAGACCCCTTGATGCAGCAATCCACACTCTCGGATGGCCACTCCCAAGATCTGCATTCGGGGGCAGCTTCGCCTATCCAATGTCTCAGACTCTCGTCAGCATTGGAGTAGTAGTCGGCCTAGACTACAAGGAGGCATCTCTAGATATTCACGGTTTACTTCAAAACTTGAAACAACACCCCCTTTTTCAACCCTACTTACAGGGTGGAGAACTACTTGAATGGGGAGCAAAAACAATCCCCGAAGGAGGGTTCCATTCCCTTCCTAGAAAGTTACATGGTGACGGCATTCTGCTAGTAGGAGACGGGGTTGGGTTCGTAGATGTACCTTCTCTAAAAGGAATCCACTATGCAATGAAATCTGGGATGCTCGCTGCACACTCCATATACAAAGCCTTGAAAAGAAATGATACTTCTGCAGCTGAACTAAAAAATTATGACAAAGCCATCAATAAAAGCTTTATAAAAAAAGACCTTCGTCGCACACGCAACATGAGATTGAGCTTCAAATCAGGTTTCTTTGTAGGTGGTCTCAAAGCTTCTGCTATGACGCTAACAGGCGGTCTTGCTTTCAGCAACAAAATCGACATTGAAGAAGACGCCCGCGAAGAAAAAATAGTCACCCCTGAGAGCCAGCTTATTCCAGACGGAACACAAACTTTTAGCAAACAAGATGCCGTCTTTCGATCTGGGAACAACACTCGTGACTCTATCCCCTCACATCTCAGTATCAACAGCAATACCCCTTTAGAAGTCACGAAATTCTACGAAAAAATGTGCCCAGCTGCTGTTTACGAACACCATGACGAGAAGTTCGTAATCAATCACTCAAACTGCATTGATTGCAAAACGACTGATGTTCTAGGACCTAGATGGCGTCCTCGTGAGGGTGGTTCTGGAACGAAATATAAACGGATGTAATCAACACCCTTTTGCATTAGAACAAACCTCAACTCAGTTTTCCGAGTCCCGGTACTCAGGCAAAACAACTGAAAATGTAGACCCATGACCTAGTTGGCTACGAACTTCGACCCGACCACGCATTGACTCGACAAGATGTTTTGTAATTGCAAGACCCAAGCCAGTCCCCCCAACTTCACGTGAACGCGCTGCATCTACCCTATAAAATCGTTCGAAAATACGACCATGGCTTTCCTTAGCTATACCGATGCCATCATCTGTAACCTCAATAAAAACCTCTCCTTCAATAGTTTTTCCGCTAAGAACTATTCTCCTTCCGTTAGGAGAATACTGAACCGCGTTATCAACGAGATTTTGCAATACTTCAGCAAGACTATGCCGGTCGGCCTTGACCCGGAGAGTGTCATCCTCTAGGTCAATAGAAATCATTTGCTCTTTCGCATGTGCTTTCACTTGAGCAGCATCTAAACAATGACGCATCACCTCTCGAACAACAACAGGGCCAGGAACTAACTCCACCTTACCTGCTTCAATCTGAGAAAGCTTAAGCAAATCAGCTGTCAAATGTCCCAGCCGAGCTGCATGGTCACGAATTATTTTTGTAAATCGACGACTATTTTCTGGCTCATCGATTGCCCCCTCGAGAAGAGTTTCAGCAAAACCCTGCACTGCTGTGAGAGGCGTTCTCAGCTCATGTGAAACATTAGCAACGAAATCGCGACGAACATGCTCCAGTCTTCGAATATCGGTAATATCCAGCAATACTATTAGCACTCCTTTCGCAGTAACTGGTGCAACCTGAACCAGCAAGTTTCGAACTTCAGCTTGTCGTAAGCTGATTTCACACTCGAGCCGTTTATTATGAGTAATAACCTTCCGAGCCATCTCTCCAATTTCTCGCTCTTCGGTGATCTCTGAGAGTCGACGACCCTTCACTCTATTTCCATCAAAATTTAAACAAACCATTTCAAGAAATGCTGTGTTTGCGAATAACATGCGCTCATCAAGATCTATTACTGCAACACCCTCCGACATCGCTGACAAAATCGCACGATTCAGGTTTTGTTCCGTTTTCAATAGCGCAATAGTACTTTCAAGGCGTTCACCGGTCTCATTAAGCGCCACAGCCAACTCATCCAATTCATCACCTTCGTTTGGAACCACTTCAGCACGAAAATCACCTTCAGAAATTCGCTTTGAGAACGCCCTGAGACGACGGACACGTTCTGCAAACACATTAGAAAAAAATAAAGAGAACACGCCCCCCATCGCAAGCACGAACAGTGACACAGAAGCCACTGGACGCCTTACTTCAGCGATCGCTTGGGTAATTCGAAACTGAGGCTGTGCAAATCGTAATACTATAGGGGGTGATGCCCCCCAGTTGTAACGTACTGCCAAGTAAACCAAATCTCTTTTAACAGTGTCACTGAACCGCGTTGCTTGACCACGACCACCTTCAAAAGCCTCTTTAATCTCCGGGCGTGTACCGTGGTTATCCATCAGCTCTGGACTTGCATCAGACTCCGCTAGTACCTGACCATCACGAGAAATAACAGTTACACGAGCACCGCTCTCAGCCATCCAGTCGGTCCATAAGCGCAAATCTTCGACGTCCGACATTTTCGGAGGCCGTTTCTCCGCAATCTGAACTAATGAATCAAGTTGCGCGAAGGTTGTTTCTAAAAAATGGCGCTCAAGCGCCTGCGTCGTGTAAGCGTAAACAACCGCAAGCGCAACAACCAGAAGGAGAAAATATCCAAATCCTAGTTTCCAAAATAACTTAAGGCGCACCGGTCTCAAACCAATATCCAATGCCGCGTTTAGTTTTCAGCCAAGTCGGTCTGTCAGGGTCTATCTCAATTTTCTCTCGCAAACGGCTTACATAGACATCGACACTTCTCTGCATAACAAAATGGTCACTCCCCCAGACAGCATCTAGGAGTTGATCACGTGAGAAAATTCGATTCGGATGACAAGCAAGGTAATGGAGCAACCGAAACTCCATCGCAGTTAACTCGATATCTACATTTTCGCGAGACACGACAAACAGATCGGGTTCTATTCGGAGGCCCGCGACCTCAATAAGTTTTTCAGTGTTTTCAACCTCTTGTTTAGGAGTAGCACGACGCAGAAGCGCCTTCGACCGAGCTATCAGCTCACGAACACTAAACGGTTTTGTTACATAGTCATCTGCACCAAGTTCTAATCCGATAACCTTATCCATCTCCTCACCTCTAGCAGTGAGCATAATCACTGGAAGGTAAACCAACTCTGGGTCACGCCTAATTTCTCTACAGACCTCTAAACCTGATCGTTCAGGAAGCATTAAGTCCAAAATGAGAAGGTCAAATTTATTATCTTCTAGAATTCTTAATCCATCTTCACCATTACCACAATCCTCAACTTGAAAGCCATTCTTAACAAAATTGTAGCGAAGAAGCTCGACGATATCCGGGTCGTCTTCGATTATGAGAACTCTTTTTTCCATATGCTATGTGACAGTAGACAAAATGCTGTACAAGATCAAATATCCTTGCTCCGGCTATATTCAATGATTCCACCTCGTTCAAAAAAACACCAAAAACAGGTGCAACCACTAATCTCAGCTCTGAGTCAAAAACCCGCCCCCGTTTTCTCAATGAAGTTTCTTCGCGAAATTTGCTTCGAGCTTTCTATCCCTTGTTTAAGCCGAAAACATATCTCCAGTAGGACACAAATACCAACAGCCTGGTCCTTAAGTCAATCGCGGTGTAATTCTTTTAAGGAAAAGCAACAATAGTGGCCATCTACAAAAATCTCCCATAGGCATCAAGACACTTCATCAATATAATTTCTCCCAGGAGGGCACCGCAATGAGCACATACAAAAGTGAGTCGGTAGATAAAGATAAAAAGACTCAAGAACGTACAGATAACCAATGATACAACTACAAACTCGGCGAATTATCAGCCTTTCAGCATGGACGCTCACATTAACTGCTTACTGCACGACCGCACAAACTATTCGCCCATCCCGTGAAATAGCTACTTTGGAACAAAGCAACATTGCATCGGTAGCACAAGCCGTTGAAAGTATGCTCAGAAATGGTCAGCTAGTATCACATCGAATTCAACATGCCGGCCAAATGCCAGAAAGAACCCACGAGAGGTTGGACCAATACCACAAAGGGTTATATGTTTTTGGAGGACAACTAATCTGGCAAAAGAAAAACGGATTAGTATTGTCCGTTGCCGGGCAACTCTACGACAATGTACGTTTAAATAATCATGCTCCTGCGCTGCGCCCAGAGCAAATAACTCAGCACTTGCTAAGTAGTGTAGGTGCTGGTGCTACGATTGTCGGCACACAAGAACTCTTAATACTTCCTCTCAAGAACCGCTTTGCCCTAGCCTACCGAACCTTTGTACGGGGACAAAACACTCTGGATGTTATTTTCGTTGATGCTCATTCCGGTAAGACCTTACTCCGCTACAATGGGCTTTGGGCACAAACAGCAACTGTTGGCCTAGCTATTGGGACCTGGAACGACAGGAAAAAAATGACTGTAGAGGTTGCAGGAGGGACACATCGGGCAGTGGACCGTATGCGGCCGTTCTTAATCAAGACCTATGACGTTCAATTTGATTTCAAATCATGGAATGCTTATGAAGCTGCAACAGACTCATTTCTTGCCACCGACCTCGACAACGAATGGAGAGATGGCGCAGTAGTAGACGCCCATACATTTGCCGGTTATACCTATGATTATTATTTCAAAAGGCATGGCCGGAGTGGAATAGACGACCAAGGGATGACTGCCATCAATTATGTTCACATTCTTCCCAAACGACGTGAAATCAACAATGCTTTCTATGACTCCTTTGACCATTCCTTGAATTATTTTGATGGTGATGGAAAAACTTTCAATGTCTTTTCTTCGTCGCTCGAGGTAGTAGCCCATGAACTCACTCATGCAATCACCAATTTCACATCCAATCTCATTTACTTAAACGAATCCGGAGCACTGAACGAAGCGATCTCAGACATCATGGGTGCATCTGTCGAATGGTTTTTTGAACCTCCAGGGCACGGTCGACAGTATGCAGACTGGATGCTTGGCGAAGATCTATTCATGAAATTTGGGCCCGCAATACGAACCTTTGTAAATCCTCTAAGTTTCAACTACCCGGACCACTACAGTGTTCGCTGTACAACAGAATGTCCCGAAACTTTTGACAATGGCGGCGTACACATAAATTCGAGCATCATCAACCACGCATTTTATCTAATGGTCATGGGCGGTACGAACACGACTTCAGGAAAAACTGTTAACGGTATAGGCCTCACTAATATGGACCATATCGAGTCTATCTTTTACAGAGCTTTCATGTTTCATCTCACACCTAATTCCAATTTCGGAACTGCTCGCAGAGCAACGCTTCGTGCTGCCAGAGAGCTTTATGGAACAGGCAGTTTGGAGGAACAGGTTGTCCGCGCCGGTTGGAATGCGGTTGGTATCAAATGAAACAGCGTTTCTTTGCGCAAGTAAGCGCACTAAAAACACTAGTGCTAATCTCGCATTTGACTTACGCCGGACAGGAACCAGAACAATCTTCTGAAAGGGAAGGGAGTCGTTTCCGCATTTTATTTACGATTAACCAAGTACTCGAGACACGAACTTTTAGCGAGACAACCACTTTCCCACTGTTTTTAGAGGAAGGAACTTCCAAACGCACTTACGAAACTAGCCCAGGAAAAGCCTTTAATATAGGAGCTTTGTACTCGATCACACCAGGTTTTGGCATTATGGGCGGCTTCGAATTGTTTGCCACCAACCAAGTAGGAGACCTAAAGATTGCTGCTCCTCATCCACTATTTTTCCAAAGTAGTCGCATAGCGGAAACAACAGTGCCGAGCCTCAACTATCAGGAAAAAATACTTTACCTTGACGCTGTTATCAGCATAGTGCGGCCCAAGATAATCTTTGACTTGTTCGGTGGACCGTCTTTGTTCTATATAGACACAGACCTTCTCGCTTCTGGTGACTTCAATTCAGAGTATCCCTTTGACGCAATCAATATAGTTAACACCCCGAAACAAAAACACACAGACAATCCGATAGGCTTTAATGTAGGCATAGCCCTAACCTACCGAATAACAGAAATAGTAGGATTCATTTTTCAAGCACGCCTAAATAAAGCCAGGGCGAACGTAGAACGCAATGGAGCCAACACTCTTGATTTTGACGTCGGAGGCTTTCGCGTTGGAGGCGGAATTCAGATTCAATTTTAGGATTCTACTAGTAGCAACAACAAGGAAAACATCCGCTAACGAAACCCGGTCCTCATGGTCATTCTAGTGACAGCAAAGAACCGGGTTCGAAACCCAACCAGCTATTCGACGGCAGGTGGTATCAGTCCTGCGTAGGCATAGAGAGCTGTAGCCACTGATTTTTCAGCACCAGCCATTCCATAAACTTTCCCAGCGCCTTCAACAACCCAAAATTCATTTGCAGCATGAGCACCCCCACCGTGCCCTGCTCCACCACCAGCGATAGGAATCTGGATTGGACTAACTGTGTCATTAACAAAAAGATATGCTGGCCAATAGCCGCCCAATATAGTTTCCTGGTCCGGTCGGTCACTGTAACGATCGCTGTACGGAATATTAAAGATATCCATCGCTCGCAAAAATGCTCTCGCGATGTCAGTGTCAAAGTGCATTTCTGACCACGGCACATCACCGATAACCGTCATCTCAACATCCTCATATCCAGTAGCATCTAGAAAATCTCTTATCTTCTGAACAATCTCTAGCCCATCCTGCTCAGGCACATAACGGATATTGTGTTTCGAGGTAATCGTGTTGGGAAGAATCGCCCCTGCACCAGCAGGATACATATTACCTGCCCAAATGCCGTCCAAGTTTAGTGTGATTCCATACCTCGCACTCTTTATGTACTCGTACGGGTCATCTGAAGTAAAACGAGCGACTCCAACATTCTCCGCTGCTATTTTAAGGTCAATGCCTTCCGCTGATTTTCTAAGCATTTCCTCTTCAAACGGCCTTAGTGGTCTAGCATTGTCAGTGAAACCAGGGACTAGTATCTCGTTACCATTCGCTGCAATCAGTGTAGAAAGCATTTCTATATGCCTCCATGCCGGGCTGTCAGCACCACGCTTTCGCGAACCATGGATATTCGAGGCAACTGGACCTCGGCCCCAACTTCTTCCACTCGTAGTCAACTCAATATAGCCACATCCTTCCGATGAGCCGGATAAGCCACCAGCACCACTTCTCCCCTGGCGGCCAGTGCGAAACAACGCTTCCGCATCAGCTATTAGTTCGTGATGCTCTCGGCCCCACTGTCGCAAACCAATTGACATGCGTTCTTCGTCACCCTCTGCAACAAAAATGAGATTGACCGGAAGTTTGCCAGTCACATCTACTATCGATTTAAACGCATTCCATTGAGTCATCTGTGGACCCTTCGAGTTAGTCGCCCCACGGCCAATCATTACTTTTTTGAAAGGACCATGCTCTGCCAAGCGGCCTTCAAACGGGGGCAAGATCCAGAGGTCTGGTTGCGTAACAGGCATAGTATCGTACATCCAATAGACCAAAAGCGTTTGTGGCGCACCGTAATCACAATTGGCGTAAACAACCGGGTTTCCAGGCTGTCCCCATTCTGTCATGGGCACCTCGTAGACTCTTGCCTCTTGACAACCCAATTGCTCAAAAAACCCTTGCACCATATTGGCTGACTCAGGTATACCCTCACCAGAATTTGAGATACTGGGTTGTTGGATCCACCGACGTAAGTTAAGAACATGGTCGTCAATATTGGCATCAATGTAGTCAAACACCTCCTTTAGTTCATCTGGTATTTGCTCTAGATCTGGGGCAATTTCCTCATCACCCTGAGGTCTAATACCTAATGTGCCGGCCGAACTTTCAACATCGTCAGCACCAGGACTAACACTATTGCCTCCATCTGGAGAACATTGAATAAAAGAAAGGCTTGCTACAACTAACAGCCATCGCCAATACATGTTTTCCTCCAATCCGACGAATTGACCCCGCCGTAAGAGAGTCAAAGTACGGTACTCTCCCAAGATTGTCAAAGTGTTTTTTCTTAGACCGCGGTAAACTTTCTAAACGTGGAAAACAAAGTCAACAAATCCGGATATCGATTAACCGTCGTTATAGCTACAATTTCAGGTTTTTCATTGTTTTGTCACCCCTCCCCCGAAACATTCTTAGACAGTGTCGCGAGAGATTATCTATTTCTAGGGTTAGCTTTGGCTAGTAAAGATTCCGGCTACATCGAATCGTATTACGGCCCAAAAGAGTGGTCTTTAAATGCAACAAAAACATTTAGTACATTGGCAAGTATCGGCTATGAATCGCAACAAGTATTAAAACGTTTGGATTCTTTTCAGCCAAAGACCAATTTGGACCGCCAACGTCTCCACTTTCTTAGGAAACAATTAAAGGCCTTGAATCAACGTGTTGCCTTTAAACAGGGCGCTCACATGAGTTTTGATACCGAAACCAAATCTTTCTACGGAGGCATTGCTGAAACATGGAGTGAAGTCGAACTAGCTTCGAAACTTGATGGACTAGACCAACTCCTCCAAGGCCATGGAACTCTCTTATCAAGATACCAACAGCATCAGCAAAGTTATGTTGTACCAGCAGAAAAAATTGAAACCGTTTTCCGAGCTGCTGCCGAAGAATGTCGACGCCGCACAATTCCACATATTAACCTTCCCAACCAAGAAAGCTATGAATTACAACTCGTCAAGGGCAAGCCATGGTCAGCATATAGCTGGTACCAAGGAAACTATAAAAGCCTAGTCCAGCTTAACGTTGGTTTTTCATTAACAATTGATTCAATGATAGACCTAGCCTGTCATGAACTATACCCAGGACATCACACGATGCAAACTCTGATCGACGCAAGATCAGTTCAAAAGTTAGGCTGGCTAGAGTACACCTTAATGCCTATACCTAGTCCTTTCTCAGCATTTTCAGAAGGGCTTGCCATAGTTGGAACTGAATTAATATTTCCACTAAAGGAGAGACAAACATTTGAGAAAACTGTTCTCTTTCCACTTGCCGGTCTCGACATAAAAGACTTCCAACATTACGATGCTGTCCGTCGTGAATCCAAAAAGTTGGGGGCCTCAAATATCGAAATCGCAAGAAGATATTTTGATCAAAACTTAACTCGACAAGAAGTTGTTAGTTGGTTCCAAAAATACGCTCTCGTCTCGCATTCAGCACCAGCGCTAATGTTCCTGCACAATTATCGCTCGCATATTGCTAGTTACGAAGTCGGAGAACGAATGGTACGAGAAATCCTAGAGCTTCAGAGCGGTAATAGAGCAGCTCAAAAATGGGAGTTGTTCGCAAAGATACTTATCTCAGGAGTTAAACCTCATGACTGATGGGTCATTAATTTGGTACATTTAAATAGTGATTGACTTTAGCTCTGACACCGTAACTCAACCCACTGATCAAATGTGGACAGCAATGCGCGAAGCAAGATTCGGCTGCATGCCCAACAGTGAAAACTCCTCGATTACAGAGCTGGAAGCTCTTGCAGCTAAACTCACTGGAAAGCAAAATTCTCTTTTTCTTCCCACCACTACGATGGCCAATCTCGTCGCATTGTTGAGTCACACTCAACCCGGAGATCAAATATTACTCGACAGCAAATCCCACATACTATGGTCCGAAGAATGGGCGTATGCCAACATTTGTGGCCTAACTGCACGCACCATCGAGACAGAAGCAGGAACGATATTAGTAAACCAAATTGAATCAGCGTTATCAGAACATCAATTTCTTCAGCGTCCCCAAATAACACTAATTTGTATTGAAAACTCCCACAATGCATTCGGAGGTACGATCATCCACGCAGATTCAATGCGAGAACTGGGAAATACATCCCGGAAGCACAGAATTCCTATTCACCTAGATGGCGCAAGAATCTTAAATGCTAGCGTCGCTTTGAATGAAACCCTAGAAACAATGGTTGCCGATGCTGATAGTGTCGCTATCAGTCTTTGTAAAGGGCTGAGTGCACCAGAAGGTTCTATGTTATGCGGATCCCAAGCATTTATTGCCAAATGCAAGCGTAACGCAAAGCGTCTCGGTGGCGGGAGCCTACACAAAGCTGATATTCCTGCAGCAGCAGGTATCGTCGCCTTCAACAACATGCTTCCACAACTCGCAGAAGACAATCGCCGTGCGTATGAGCTTGGAAAAGGGATCTCTGCCTTAGATCATCAAGCATTTTCGATCAGAGCGGTCCAAACCAACATCGTTATGCTTACAGTTGATCCTAATTTCTTAGCTGCGGAAACCCTGCTACACCAACTAGAAAAAAGGAACATCAAAGCAAAGTTATATTCAGACAGCACTATTCGATTCGTAACTCATCGCCATATCGATGATGCAGATATCGTTTCTGTTGTGCACAACATTACAGAAATTCTAGAGCTGTTTAGCTAACTACCCTTCTTCATTTATCGGGAATCACAGGCAAAACAATGTGTGATGGGTGTTCTGCATCATGGTAAATAACATTGTCAGCAACTTCTTTTCTCCGGTGTTCATTCAAAGGTTCTCCGGTATTTGGATTAATATCAAACCTCGGAAAGTTGCTACTCGATATGTCAACCCGGATTCGATGTCCCTTTTTAAAAATATTTGAAGTGGGATAAAGCTTAATTGTAAAAGGGTGAATTGAGTTTGGTTCCATAAGCTCCTCGCGCTCAATGGAACCGCGAAACCGTGCTCGGATGATACCGTCACCAATGTTCATATCAAACCCGCCTGGAAAATCGGGGTTTGGAGGATGTACATCAATTAATTTAGCAGTGAAGTCAGTATCAACAGCTGACGATGATGCCCAAAGTTTCACTTCAATTTCGCCCGTTACTTCCATATCTTCCTCAAGAGGCTGGCTTTGAAAAACTACAATGTCATTTCGTGAAGACAACGGCATGGGAATTTGCCAGTTCCAAATATGCTCCCCGCCCCTCTGATCCCAGGCACCTTGTAACATAATTCCCCCACCAGAAGAGATATTCCCTCCGATAGTAGGCACAGGATCGTCAGGGTCGAACCGATAAGATGTCATCGCAGTCCCCTCCGATGGTCTATCTACTGACAACCGTCCGTCTTCTTGGAGGTAGAAATTAGTATACTGAGTCCTGGCTAAAGGCCACTCGGCCTCGTTTCTCCAGTATCCTCCATGATTCTTATGACCATGCTCATCCTTCCGC
>CAZFLB010000166.1:0-2762 GCA_964518945.1 uncultured Acidobacteriota bacterium
CCATGGAGCGCCTGATATTACCGCGCGGGTGATTGGCGATTTAGATTTTGGCCCCGAAGCCCCATTCGACTACAACGCACTTCGATTGCGTTGGTTTGACTATCACCTTAAAGGTATTGAAAACGGGATTATGGATGAACCCCCGGTGCGTATATTCGTTATGGGTGACAATGTGTATCGGGATGAGAATGAGTTTCCTCTTGCCCGAACGGATTATCAGAACTTTTATTTACGTGCGGGAAAATCGGGCACAATTGATTCTATTAATGATGGAATATTATCCTTAACCCCTCCGGGGAATGAACCAAGTGATGGCTATGACTATGATCCACGCCACCCAGTCCCATCGATTGGTGGGGATCTTTTCGTGCAGCCGAATGGTGCACGTGACCATCGACCAGCAGGTAAAAGGAGCCTTACTTACACAACGGAGACGTTGACTGGTGACATTGAAGTAACAGGGTTACCTAAATTAGATTTCTATGCGTCTTCGAGCGCTGTAGATACAGACTGGGTGGTTACTGTAACCGATGTCCATCCCAATGGGTATTCGCAAACATTGAGGCAGAACATTCTCCGAGCTCGTCATCGCGAAGGTCACGAGTCACCGGTTCTGATGAAACCGGGAGAAGTTTATCGATTCGAGATAGAAATGTACCCTTTTTCCAACGTATTTAAAAAAGGTCATCGAATCCGAGTCGTAATTTCAAGTAGTAGTTTTCCAAAGTGGTACCCTAATGGAAATACCGGAAAAGAAATGGATGAGGATTTTCCTGGGGTGGTTGCGGAGAATACGATTTATCACAATAGCGAGTATCCTTCGAAAATCATCTTGCCAGTGATTCCCTGAGTGACCGTTTTGAATAAAATGACCTCAAGCGAAATTCTTGCAGATTGGATTGTTTCTTGCCGTGAGCGTGACTTTTCTGAAGATGTTCTTCAGACCGCTCAAACATTCGTACTGGATTGGGTTGCAAATGCTCTTGCTGGGCGTGGAACTATTCCTGGTCACTCTGTTTTAGATTATGCTCGAAGTCAGCCAGAAGGGGTGTCGCGGATTATAGGAGAACCCCGTGGATGTCCTGTCGAGACAGCTGCATTTGTGAATGGAGCGCTTTCTCATATTGTTGAGATGGATGATGTTGATCGTATTTCAGTCATGCACCCAGGAGCGGTTGTCATACCGGCAGCGCTAGCCGTTGCCGAACGAGACAACCAAGACGGACGTGATTTTTTATCAGCTGTTGTTGCTGGCTATGAAATTGCGATTCGTATCGGGTCTGCAGTTGGGAGAAAACATTATTTCCATTTTCACAATACGTCAACATGCGGTGTGTTTGGTGCAGCCGTGGCTGCCGGATGGCTTCGAAAATTAAGTAAAGAAGCTCTTGTCTGGACGTTAGGCAATGCAGGAACAATGGCTTCTGGTGTTTGGGAGTTCAACACTGATGGTGCTATGTCGAAACATCTTCATGCTGGTCATGCATCTGCGAGTGGTATCCGTGCCGCCGATCTTGCTGCGTTTGGCTTCACGGGTGCTAGATCGATTTTTGAAGGGTCGCGTGGTTTTTTTTCGGCCATGGCTCCTGAAGGTGACATAAATAGAGTTACGGAAGGCTTAGGTGAGGATGACTTACTACTTCCTTTTGTGTCACTGAAACCATATCCATCATGTCGACATACTCATGCGGTTATTGATGCTGCGATTGCTCTCCGCAAGCAGCTCCAAGGGAAAACGGTGCGAAAGCTTAAGGTTTATGTCTATAAAGCTGCGTCGGATCTGTGTGATAACCCAACGCCTCAGACGCCATACGAGGCGAAATTTAGCTTACAGTATTGTGCCTCACGTGCGTTCTATTTTGGTTCTGTCGGTCTAGCGGATTTTGACTTACAAATGGTTAAGGATTTTAAAGAGACTATCCAAGTCGGAATAGATCCACGGCTGGACGCGATGTTCCCCATGAAGTTTCCAGCTCGACTGGAAGTGATACTCGATGACGGAAGTAGCGTAGTAAAAGAGGTGCTGTCGCCTTTGGGTGATCCTGAAAACCCACTTTCGCTTGCACAAGTAGAGTTGAAATTAATGGAACTTTCTCGGTTTGGAGGAGTCGAACACAAGCAAGCTACCGAATATTTAGAATGGGTACGTTGTCTGTTGAGTCTGTCTGGAGATAAAATTGCCTGAAGTCTTGAGGGCAAGGAAAACTCAGTAATCAAAGGAAAAATCAAGAGAGACGAATTGACTTCAAACGAGGGCTATAATCTGTGTTGCTAGGTTAAACGTAATGCTCTTATTGATCAGTTTCGGTTGAGAAGTGTTGTATGTTTGTTGGTAGGTAACCTAATGAGGAGGTTAAGTTAATGTCTGAAGTTCTTCGCATCGGCCATAGTCCAGACCCTGATGATGCGTTTATGTTTTGTGCCCTTTCTCACGGCGCAGTCAAGATTCGTGATTTTGAGATCGAACATGTCTTACAAGACATTCAGACACTTAACGAACGCGCGATGCAAGGGGAGCTTGAAGTGACAGCGATCTCTGCACATGCTTTTCTTTCAGTGGCAGATCACTACTGGATCATGGCTACTGGCGCAAGCATGGGCGAAGGTTATGGCCCGGTTGTCGTTTCAAGAAAGCCAATGACGATAGAGGAATTGGCAGGGAAGAGGGTCGCTATACCAGGTGAAGTGCCTACAGCAGCTCTATTGTGAGGGATCTTTCGTCCTAAGTTTCCGCCGATTGTTCGGTCCTTTGAGAAGGTGTT
>CAZFLB010000167.1:0-7577 GCA_964518945.1 uncultured Acidobacteriota bacterium
CATTTACCCGAACACCTTTGGGCCCTACGTCCGCCGCCAGATATCGGACTGACATCTCCAGTGCGGCTTTCGCAACACCCATAACGTTGTAATTCGGAACGACCCGTTCGCCCCCAAGATAAGTCAACGTCACAATACTTCCTCCACCTTCCTCTCGTGATGGCATTAAAGGTACAACGCAGCGACTTAATGCGATCAATGAGTAAGAAGAAACATCTTGAGCGATGCGATAACCCTCACGAGAGGTGTCCAAAAACTGGCCATCTAGCTCCTCTCTCAACGCGTAAGCCACAGCATGGATCACGAAATCAATGCCGGACATAGTACTTTGAAGGGTATCCGCTACGTTGTTAAGCTCCTCTTCTTTGGTAACGTCACACGGCAAAATAATCGGAGACTCTAACTCTTCAGCCAGTTTACGTACATTTTTTTCAAGACGTTCACCCTGATAAGTAATAGCAAGCCGCGCACCCTCTCGGGAAGCCGATTGAGCAATGCCCCAAGCAAGAGAACGCTTATTCGCAACTCCTACGATAAGTCCTCGTTTTCCTTCCAGTAACATCCACACCTCCGATCGCGAACTATATCACTGCACTCTTCAACCACCATTCATGAGATTGTTCATAAGCATAAGCCAAGCGCAGTAATAGCTTCTCGTTACCAGGCTTAGCAACAAGTTGTAAACCGATCGGGAGCCCTTCTTCAGTAAATCCACACGGAAGGGTCAGCGCAGGAAACCCTGTTGTATTAAAGGGGCTAGCCATTCGAAGCAGCCCCCCTCGAAGCGTCTCTCCATTCCCAAGAAACTCTGCTCCAATAGGAGGTGCAACATCAGCTGTAGCAGGAGTCACCATTACATCGATGTCATTAAACGCCTTATAAAAAGCCTTAATAATCGGCCCACGTGCTCGTAGAGCAGTTACATATTCGCTGGCGGGAATCAACAAACCAAGCCTGAAAAGTTCGAGTGTATCGCTTCCATAATCCTCCGGTCTCGAACGCACATTATGTGCATGAAAAGAGGCCGCCTCTGAAAAGGCTATTGTGTTCCGACAATTGGCTTGTGCTTCAATCTCTGAAATATTCATAGCCACAGTAGTTAGTCCGAGTCCCTCCAGATCACCGATTGCAATGTCAACAGCAGAAGCGATGTCAGAAGCAATGTTCTCAAAGAAATACCTCTCGGGGAAACCAAGCTTAAGACCTGAGACCGGCTCATTGAGCTCATCGCTCACGTTTTCACCAGTTAAAACTTCATACAAAATGGCTATATCCTTAACTGTCCGCGCCATAGGACCAATGTGATCTAGGCTCCAAGACAATGGAGTCACCCCATCACAACTAATAGCTCCAAAGGTGGGTTTCAATCCAACCGTGCCGCATAAGGCAGAAGGGATTCGAATAGACCCCCCCGTATCAGAGCCCAAAGACCCAAAACCTACTCCAGACGCAAGAGCAACTGCTGACCCTCCGCTAGAACCTCCACTAATTACATCTGTAGAGGCCCATGGGTTCTTGGCTGGCCCATAATGTGGATTCACATTCGTCACTCCAAAAGCGAACTCGTGTAGATTTGTCTTACCAAGAAGAATTGCTCCTGATTCTTCTAAAGACTGTAAGCAACTCGCATTTTTCTGAGGAACGTAATTCGAATAAATCTTGGACCCGGATGTAGTTCGAACGCCCTTGGAATTAATAATATCCTTAGCAGTAATCGGAATTCCGTGAAGCGACCCGAACAACTCTCCTCGTTGCCGAGCTGCATCCATTTTTTTTGCCTCTTCAATGGCCTCATCTCCTAACAAAGTAATGAATGCACCCTTTTCTCTCACAGACTCTGCGCGTAAAAGCTGAGACCTTACAAGCTCAACTGAACTAATCTCTCCCAATTCAAGCGCCCTTCTTGCACTTACCAATGTATTTATCACGGCTCATCTCTCGTTATGTCTAAATCTAAACCTTTGTAAAGCTGAAGTAAGTCAAAAAGTGGAACCTCGCCCTGCCCTAACTTGCTCACCTCAACAGAACCAATATTAAGAGTTGAGAACTTATCCAAAAGCCGTTTTCTCTCTTCATCCTTCAAGATCTTACCCATGAGCTTAAGTTCATTTATCATATGAAGTTATCTCCATTTCAAGGTCCAATTGTTTGCCAAACTGGCGCTGAATCTGTTACCATTAAAACAATTAAGAAGGCCGTTGACCTAATCTGGTTTTTGCGCTTCATTCGCTCCCATACAAACCTGAGGCTAAACGTCCCTCTAAAAGTATTTTAAGCACGTAAGCAACGCTTAATCGCAACGCAAATTACAAAAGATTGGCGGAGTGACCGAAAAAGCAAGTGTAACAAAACTAGTGAGGAATTAATGGCAGCAAGTCTCAATTTCATTGATTTAATACCTACTGACAATAATCAGCGACATCGTTTCGCTCCTAAACCACCAAAATTCACCGTTTATACCCGTAAAGACATAGATTCAATCGCAGAGTTACGAGGTCTGACTGAACAGCAACGCCTTAGCATGAAGGCAGTTTCGGCCGTACTCCCATTTAGAGTCAACAATTACGTTATTAAAGAACTCATAGATTGGAACAATATACCCAACGATCCTATTTTCCAACTCACTTTTCCCCAATCTGAGATGCTGGAAAAGAAAGATTTCGAAAAGATGCTCTCATTAATCGTACGAGAGGCAACGGCCGAAGAAGTCAAAACTACAGCTCGGAAGATTCAATCGAAGCTCAACCCTCATCCTGCAGGTCAGTTAGAACTCAATGCACCGATATTAAATGAGCAGACGCTTCCGGGAATACAGCACAAGTATAAAGAAACTGTACTGTTTTTCCCCGCTGCTGGACAAACTTGTCATGCCTATTGCACGTACTGCTTTCGCTGGGCACAATTTGTTGGAATTGATGAACTTCAATTTGCAGCAAAACAGACTGATATGCTTGTGAAATATATACGTGAGCACCCTGAGGTACGAAGCATTCTCTTTACTGGGGGTGACCCACTTATCATGAAATCTAAGGTGCTGCGACGCTACATCGAGCCCTTGTTAGACCCATCGCTCGAACATTTAGAAAGCATCCGTATCGGGACTAAAGCTCCAGCCTATTGGCCTCATAGGTTTGTATTCGACGAAGACGCAGATGACTTATTAAAACTCTTTGCACAAGTGGACGTCTCAGGGAAAAATCTTGCTTTAATGGCTCACTTCACACACCCAAAAGAATTAGAAACAAACATCGCGAACAGGGCAATCCAACGTATTAGAGAAACAGGTGCGACAGTTCGATGCCAAGCTCCCATAGTGGCCCATGTTAATGACAACGCAAACACTTGGGCCAAAATGTGGACTGAACAAGTAAAAGTTGGTGCCGTACCTTACTACATGTTTGTAGAGCGCGATACCGGAGCAAAACACTACTTCGCCATTCCTCTTGCAAAGGCATTAAATATCTTCAATGACGCTTACCGCCAAGTCTCTGGGCTCGCACGAACAGTCCGCGGGCCTTCAATGTCGGCAACTCCAGGCAAAGTATTAGTAGACGGAATTGAAGAAATCGACGGGGAGAAGACCTTCCTACTAAAATTTATACAAGGCCGAGACCCGTCTTGGGTAGGTAGAATCTTTCGTGCGAAATATGATGAACATGCCAACTGGATGGATCAATTAAAACCGGCATCAGGTTCAGAAAAGTTTTTCTTCGAAGAATACATGCAGGAAATGAAGATTAAACGCAACCTCAGCAAATAAAATACAGGCTACGCCGCCAAGTAATCAAGAAGAGAAGAACTATAAAATACGACCGTAAGCTTGTATAACAACATTGATAGGCGTTCCCAAAAATCCTGAAAAAGCGGGGCTATCTGTCGAAATTCGTGTACTGTATTTGATACTCATGGGTTAATTACAATAGACACACAAAATTGGTGAATAAATCAAGAGCCTCAAGATTCAATGAACTAGGTAGACTTGCGGGTCGTTACTTTGGCATCTGGGTCCTGCTCGGCACATTATTTGGCGCAATACGGCCAGATACGCTGATCTGGGTCGGGCCACAAATTCCATTACTACTCGGGATCGTAATGTTTGGTATGGGCATGACATTGAAAACTGGCGACCTCCTGATTACCCTCCGTAAGCCTAAGATCGTTATGCTGGGTGTTATCGCTCAGTATACGGTGATGCCTTTATTAGCGTATGGCCTCGCTAACGCCCTGAGATTGCCGCCAGAACTAGCAGTAGGACTAATATTATTAGGATCATGTCCTGGCGGAACAGCTTCAAATATAGTCACATATCTTGCAAAAGGAGACCTAGCACTATCTGTTGCAATGACTTCCACCTCAACTCTCATCTCACCCATCTTAACCCCTTTAATTACTTTAGGGCTCGCAGGCCAATGGCTCTCTGTTTCTGCGGAAGCCCTATTTCTATCGATTATCAAAATCGTACTATTACCAGTTGTAGCGGGACTACTCACTTACCGTTACTTCACAACACTCGCATCCAAACTGGTACCTCTACTGCCCCTCATTTCTGTAGCAGCAATTGTCTTGATTGTCGCTAACGTCGTTGGCATAAATATCGACCAGATCTTGCTTACAGCCCCAACATTGTTCATTGCTGTAGCAATACACAACATCGTAGGAATTGGAATCGGCTATGGTCTCGCAAGACTAGTCCAATCGGGTGTGCCACAGCGACGAACCGTTGCAATTGAAGTTGGCATGCAAAACTCTGGTCTTGCGGTATCCCTCGCCACAACGCACTTCAATCCCGCAACCGCCATTCCTGGAGCACTATTTAGTGTTTGGCACAATCTCACTGGGCCAGCATTAGCATCATATTGGGCCAGCCGCAAAGAAAATGCGTAACCTATATTGCCATCAGGTAATCCCCTAGGAAAGAAAAAATTGCTCTTGTAGAAACGTTCGATGAAGGTAACGTGGTAACATCGAATTTCTTGAAAACTGTTGTGAATAAATCCGAAACCGATTTAACTATACTACGAGGTAGTCAGACAAGTTATCCGTCATCTCCTGACGAAGCAACACTTGAAACCTTTAAGAATAAGTACCCCGGACACAGTTACACCATTAAATTCGAATGCCCTGAGTTCACTTCCCTATGCCCGATCACTGGTCAACCCGACTTCGCAAAGATAGTAATCGAATATATTCCTCAACAACAATGCATCGAGAGCAAATCTCTTAAACTATATCTGTTTTCGTTCAGGAACTATGGTGATTTTGGCGAAGCCATTGTTAATCGTATTCTCGATGATCTGGTCGAAGCATGCTCTCCCAAAAGTGCCAAGGTGATTGGCGACTTTTCATCAAGAGGTGGTATCAGCATCGAAATAGTTGCGCATTATCCGAACGGATAACTTTAAGGAGGCCATAATGTCTGCATTTCTCATAGCTCGTGTCAACGTTACGAACCCAGAACAATACGAGAACTACAAAAAACTCTCAGTGGAAGCGGTAAACAAGTACCAAGGCCGTTTCTTAGCTCGTGGAGGAACCACATTAACTCTCGAAGGAACCAACGAGACAGACAGAGTAGTCATCCTCGAATTCGACAGCTTGGACAATGCAAAGACCTTTTACGAATCTCCGGACTATCAGAAGGCAAAAGCGGCACGTGAAGGAGCAGCTACAGGTCAATTTATTGTTGTCGACGGAGTTTAAATACAGAAGTAGCCCTTTTATTTTGGGACTTACAAAGATTAGTTGACTAGTCACGAGAACATGTCTGGCTGCATGAGTTTGCCGGGGTATGGAACAGCCATTAACGACAAACATGGTGAGGTCCTTGGATTTATAGCTCAATCCCTAATGTCAATAACCCACGATTTCTAGAAAATCTGTTTCCGAGCACAACTTGACTCCAAGTTCTTTAGCTTTTTCTGCTTTTGCACCAGGATTCTCACCAACCACAACAAAACTTGTATTCTTACTCACAGAGGACACAACCCTACCTCCGCATTGTTCTACCAAACTCTTCGCTTCGTCTCTTGATAACCCTAAAGTACCCGTAAAAACTATCTTCGAGCCCAACAATGTCGTCGAAACATTTGTTGACTTCCAATCCAACAAAACTCCCGCATCTTGGATACGTTCAATTACTCTGAGGTTACCATCGTCTCCAAAATATTCGACGACATTTCGAGCCACTTCTTCACCAATCTCGTGAATCTGGACAAGAACATCTCCACTGGATTGGATGAATCTACTCAAACTCCCAAAATAAGCAGCTAACACTCGTGCCACATGTTTACCAACGTTTGGAATACCCAAAGCATAAATGAAACTATCTAGCCGAACTCGTTTACTAGATTCGATAGACACAATTAGATTATTTGCCGATTTTTCGGCAAACCCTTCGAGTTTAAGAAGATCCGTAACTGTAAGCGTGTATAAATCGGCAAAATCTTTCACTAGCCCACTCTCTACTAACTGGGCTATCGTCTTTTGACCAAGAAACTCAACCTCCACCGCTCCTTTACTAACAAAATGTTCGAGACGAGCAGCCTTTTGTGCGAAACAAGACCATCCCCCAGAACAATAGTGGTTAGCACCCCTCTCAATAACGATCGAGCCGGACACGGGACAGTGAGTAGGCATTTGAAAAATCGCTGATTCAAAGTTCCTACTACCACTAAGAACTTCCACCACTTCGGGAATAACATCTCCCGCTCTTTGAATTCTCACTCGGTCTCCGACACGAACATCCTTGCGCAGAACTTCATCACGGTTATGTAACGTAGCACGAGATACAGTTACGCCAGAGACATCTACAGGCTGTAACAAAGCTACGGGAGTGAGTTTCCCTGTCCGCCCAACCTGCAAAACAATGTCCATAACTTCAGTTATCTCTTGCTCAGGTTTAAATTTGAAAGCAACGGCAAACCGAGGAGTCCTAGATCGGTGGCCAAGTTCACGTTGATAATCATGATGGTTTACTTTTACAACCACCCCATCGAGGTCATATTCAAGTTCTTGGCGCTTCTTTTCAATTGCCGCATGGTACTCCACGACCTCTTCAAGTTCCCTACAAAGACGAAAACTTTGATCCACACGAAAGCCCCATTGTGAGAGTGCTTCAAGAGATGCCTTTTGCGAACCAGTTGAAGTCCCTTCTACAAACATAATTTCATACGCAAAAAGATCCAAAACTCGATTCGCAGTCACACTGCTATCAAGCTGTCGGAGTGACCCGGCGGCTGCATTTCTTGGATTTGCAAAAGGGGCCTTTCCTCGTTCGATCATACGTTTGTTTAATTCTTGAAACTTCTGTCGACGCATAATCACCTCAGCGCGCACCGCTAAAGTCTTAGGTGCAGACCGTTTTTCCACAATCAAGTTTAGTGGGACCGAGCGAATTGTTTTCAAGTTATCGGTAATGTCTTCGCCAGCATAACCGTCACCTCTTGTAGAACCTCTTTCTAATAACCCATCTTGATACACAATCTCCACTGAAAGACCATCGAACTTAGGTTCTACGACATATTCAATTTCAGAATGATTAAGTTCTCTCTCAGTCCTTTTCAAAAACTCGACAACAT
>CAZFLB010000168.1:0-12882 GCA_964518945.1 uncultured Acidobacteriota bacterium
AACATGTAAGTCATGGGCACGCCGGTCTGTCGGGCAGGCAACTGGAACTCAGAAATTATTGCACCCGTTAATTTGTCATGTGAACGAAGAATACGCCCTCCTCCTCCATAATCTCCAAAAAGTCCACTCCCTTCACCAGCAAACAATAGGCTCTTGGTTACCAGCAAGCCGACACGTTCTGGACGGCCAGTACGTGGAAGGGAAACACCTTTAAGAGCAGGATGTTCTTTAACGTAATCAGGCGCTTCGCCATTGGCAATCATCCACACGTGCTCTCCCGTGTTCAGATCGATCGCAGTTATTCGACCCCACGGCGGCTTGAGCAGTGGTAGACCTTGCGGACCTCCGCCTTTGGGAAGAGAGAGCCTTCTTCCCAGCACATAATCCATGTTTGATCGACTGCGATCTGGGATCTGCCGGAGTGGTGTTTGGGCAGTTGATGAAGAAATATATTGAATGTTTGTCTCTGGGTCGAGAGCAGCTCCTTGCCAATTCGCGCCTCCTTGCGACCCAGGTAACATCATTGTGCCTTTGTTGTTTTTCGATATTAATGTCGGGGGAGTAAATAACGGACCAAGGGTGTAAGATGAGGCTATTGCCAGCGCCTCTTTTTTGAGTTCTGGAGTGAAGTCAATCAAGTCGTTTTCAGTAACTCCTTGTCGGTCAAAAGGGGCTGGTTTCGTGGGAAAAGGCTGTGTAGGCGCAGTACGTTCGCCGGGCACATTTGTTTGCGGCACAGGGAGTTCGTTGATTGGCCATACAGGAATGCCGGTGGTTCGGTCGAAAACAAAAGTGAAGCCTTGTTTCGTGAGTTGAGCTACTGCGGGAATTGGTGAGCCGTCTACAATGATGTCTGCCAAGACGGGTGCTGCAGGAAGGTCATAATCCCAAATGCCGTGATGAACGGTTTGATAATGCCAAACTCGTTCTCCGGTCTTAGCGTTCAGGCAAAGGAGACTCTCGGCAAAAAGATTGTTCCCCAGACGATGGCCACCGTAGTAATCACCTGTAGCCGCTTCGATGGGGAGATAGACGTATCCGAGTTCAGTATCTGCGCTCATCGAAGTCCAGACACTAGTGTTTCCGGTGTACTCCCATGAATTGTTCTCCCATGTGTTGTTCCCGAACTCTCCTGGTTGCGGGATTGTGTGAAAAATCCAAATCCTTTTACCGGTACGAACGTCGTAGCCACGGATGTTTCCTACGGGCATTTCTTTTGTAGGGGGCGCACTCCCGGAAGGCAATGCAGCTCCAACAATAATTACGTCACCGATTATGATGCCGGGAGAGCTAGACCCGATAGCGTCTGTAAGTAGGTTTGTCGGTCTGCCTAAATCTTGTCTTAAGTCTACAATGCCATCTTGGCCAAAATCAGGATATGGCCGACCTGTTTTTGCATTCAAGGCGATCATGTAATAGGCGGGTGTAATAAAAAATACGCGTTCATCATCACCATCAGTCCAATATGAAAGTCCTCTACCAGAAGTTTGACGTGGGGCACTATTGCCTCGTTCGCCTTCGTCGAATCGGAAAACCCAAAGGGTTTCACCGGTTTTGGGGTCGATGGCTACAGCAGCTCGCCTTGAACCAGCTGTTGTGTATAAAACACCCCCAGCCATGATTGGTGTTACTCGAAAATTATAGTCTGGTCGTGGCCCAAGATTGTACGACTTCCACTGCCAGGCTATTTCTAGGCTGCCTACATTGGTGCGATTTATTTGATTGTTAGGTGAGTATCGGGTGCTTCGAGGGTCTCCTCCATAGTGATGCCAATCGTTACGGGAAAGACTGTCTTGTGATTGGAGTGAGAGTGTTGACAAGACGAAGATGAAGTAGGTTGCCCAAAGGAGAAACCATTTTCTGTTATTGTTAGTAGAAATCATTGTGTTTTGAAAAGTTGCTACTCCATTTGGGCTACGCTTCTAAACAAAGACGAAGAGCTCTATTTTTGTTCTGATATTCGGTTTGTCAGTACGCCAATGCCTTCGATTTCGACCTCGATAAGATCTCCAGGTTTCATTGGACTGGTTGCACCAGGAGTTCCTGTAAATATGATGTCTCCGGGATCGAGCGTGACAAAATCACTGACGTAGCTAACTATCTTTTGAATATCGAAAATCAAATCGTCTGTTCGTTGCTCCTGCACAATGTTGCCGTTCAGACGTGTTTGGAGCAACAGGTCGTTATAGTTTAAGCCAGATACTATTGCTGGACCGATGGGGCCGAATGTATCAGAGCCTTTAGCACGAAACCATTGGAGGTCTGCTTGTTGCCAGTTTCTCTCGCTGACATCATTTCCTGCCGTAACTCCAAAAATATATTCGTCGGCATCGGCTTGCGATACTTGGTGAGCCTGTTTCCCTATTACGACAACCAGTTCGCCTTCGAAATGAACGTTTGTTGCGCCTGGAGGGAAAACGATTTTCGAGTTAGGTCCTATGATGCTTGTGGGAAACTTGGAAAACACTCCCGGGTGTGGGTCTGGTTCGCGACCGTCTAGATGGCTTTGGTAATTGAAGCCGATTGCGATTACCTTTCCTGGTTTGACTGGCGCCAAAAGCTTAACTTCGGATCGTTTTACGGTCGTGCCTGTTTTTACTGAACTTTTGAACGGTGGACCGGAGAGTTGGTGAATCGCGTCGTTTTCTAAAATACCGAAATGACTACCTAACGAATCCGCGTAGCGCACATAATAAGTTACGCTATTGTTGCTAGTTGAGGTTGATTTTTCGTTGGCAATTTCTTCTTGAGAGGATTGTGCCGTCCCAATTTCTTGATTGTTGCAAGTGTTTGTGACAGCTAACAATCCTCCGATAATCAATGTTCTTACTATGTCCTTCATGAGTTGTAGACTCCTCTGAGCAATTAATTGTTTCTAGTATAGGCTTTAACGGTGGTTCTCGAAAAGCGAATGCCTATAACAACACTTTCGTTCTTTGGAGTTGCAAGGCACATTTTGTAGGCGTATTATCAATCAGGTTTCCAAGTTTTGGGTGCATTGTTGTGCAGCTATGAAAAGTGTTTAACAAGCTGGTCTTGTTTACACTTACTTCTCCAGGACGCCGGTTTTTGCTTGAAGCACTCGGATCTGGAAATTGCTAAGAGTCTAGGGGAGGTGCTTGATGAAAAAAATCGGTTCTGTTTTATCTATAGTCGTACTCTTTATTACTAGTTCGTGCTCTAGTCCAGAGGAACAGTTGATGAGCACTTTTTTCGGTGCGGTGCAAGCTGGAAATGACGGTGCAGTTTCAGCTGTATCGCTAGTGCCATTTGATCAAGCAGTGAGCACTTGGGAGATTGTTGAAGTCGGAGAGGAAGTTGCAATGACTTGGGAACTTCCTGGTGTTCATGAGGAATTGTTGCAGGTTCAAAGTGATCTTAGAATGGAAACGGAAAGAAACTCGTTTTTTTTGGAGGATAATATAAGCCTGTACGATGAGTTTAAGCCCCACCAGAATGACCCTGATTTTGAGTTTAAGGGGGAACTCGCTGAATTTAAAGCTGAGTTTGATAGGCGCCTAGCCCAGATGGGTGAATTTGAAAAGCAAATTGCGATTCTTCAAGATCAAATGAAAGAGTTACGCTCAGCTGCTAGGTTGTCACTTAGTACCCAGATAGATCAGAATTTTGTTGGGGATGTTTTTTCAAAGACAGTTAAGCTTAATGTCAACGATGGAACAGCAGATCGTTCCTATGACTTTCGTATAAGTCGTTATGCCTTGGCGAATGGTAGTATAGCTCCACCCCCTCGCTGGATCGTTTCATCGATAGAGTGAGAATGAAGGAAGTTTCAGTTTTCAATGTATCCGAGGTGTCTTAGGACATCTAGGGTCTTTTCGTTTAATTTTGAGTCAGGAAGGCTTGAATTCTGACCTTCAGCACGCTTTCTTGACGTGATTTGTTGCCAAGCTACCGTTTGTGTTTGGAAACTCTGAAGTTCCGCTTGCAACGGTGCTATTACGGATTCGGATCCATAATAACGGTTTTCCTTTTCTGTAGGATCTTGGTACATGTCGTAGAGAAAAAACGTGTCGTTTTTCGGATTGCGGATTACCTTTAATCGACCGTTAGTGATTGCAAACAAGTGCTGGTCGTTTTGAAAAAATATTTGATTGTGCAATCTGCTTTTAGTGCCACGTATCACGGGAAGGACAGACTTACCGCTTAGTCCTGGAGGGTATGATACTTGTGACAAATCGAGTACTGTTGGAAAAATGTCTAGACTAGAAACAACTGAAGATTCTCTTTTTCCTGAAGGCAGTATTCCTGGCAATGAGAGAATTAAAGGGATGCGTAAAGAGGGGTTGAACAAATAATTACCATGATCGAAAAAATAGTCGTGCTCACCGAGACTTTCCCCATGGTCGGAGGTTAGAATGACGAGGGTGTTCTTTTTCTGTCCGGTAGTTTCAAGTGCATTCATAACTCTTCCAACATGTTCGTCGGAAACTGAAATTTCAGCGTCGTAACGATCGACATAATCGCCCCAATGGAATTCACCTTCGACTGCAACATGTTTTTTGTTGATACCTCCGTGGTATCCAGTTACAGGGGATAGTTTTGGGCCGCGCGGCACTAAACCGTCGCCTCTGAATTTCGCTAATTGTTTTGCTGGCGGTTCGTATGGCGCGTGTGGGTTGACATAGTGAAGCCATAGGAAAAAGGGCGTGTCCTCTTCTTCAGTGAAATAATGCTCAGCAAACTTGGTGATAGCTTCTGTGCGATCGAGTTCATTACCTTGTGATAACCACGTTTGTTCATAAGAATCGAACCCTTGAGAGAATCCTAGTGCAGCATCAAGGTTGCCGTTGTCAATCGCAGCTGCAGTGCGAAACCCAGCTTCACTAAAAGTTTCTGCCATGGTTTGATTGAATGCAGGAAGATCGCGTTCTCTTACGGTGAGGCCGTGTTGGGCTGCGTACAACCCGGTAAATATTGCGGCAAAGCTACCTCTTGTTTTGGGCCAATAAGTAAAGGCCTGTTCGAAAACAACTCCTGTTGCAGCAAGATTGTCGATGTTTGGACTGGTAGCTCGTGGATAACCGTATGTGCTTAAGTGGTCTGATCTAAGTGTATCGATTGTAATTAAAAGTACGTTGATGCCTGCGCCTGCGTTCTTGGATGTTACTGGTTGAGGTTTATCGCCGCACCCTGTTGTCGATATACAGATCAAAATAACGAAAATGAACTTTTGTAATTTGAAAATGTGTTTTGCCATGTCTTGGTAGGTAATATAGCAATTATTGTTGTGCGATCTAGATAGATTCAGATGCTGGTACCTCGTCATTGATTGTTGATTTAAGAGTTTGTTTTGATAATTCTCTGGTCTGGTCCATTCACTTCGAAAGAAATGACGATCGAATCTGGCAGGCGTTGAGACGTCTCCAATTTTTCCGCCCATTCTACCACCATGATTGCTCCTTGGTCTGTTTCTATCTCCTCGAGTCCGAGTTCAAATAGCTCAAGTGAATTTTCTATGCGATATAGGTCCACGTGGTACATGATTCGATTTCCGCCCCCGTAACGATTGACAAGGGTGAATGTTGGGCTGACGACTGTGAGAGGGTCAATACCATAAAATGCTGCTAGCCCTTTTGTAAAAAGAGTCTTACCTGCTCCAAGTTCTCCTTCAAGATAATAAGCTGGGCAATCTGGTTGCTTGCAGGCGATCTCTCTGGCAACCCTTAACGTTGACTCGGGGTCGTTACTTTTGTAAATCAAGTCAGGTCTAGTGAGAGAATAGATGTTGGGAGTTTTTGGATAACGTCAGAGGTTGTCATCGATGCTTCTCCTAATTCAGCAGCGGCTAGATCACCTGCTAATCCGTGTACATGGGCAGCTAATACAAGTGAATCATTAATGTCTGTACGTTGGACTAGTAAACCACCAATAATCCCTGTTAGTGCGTCACCGGTACCGGCAGTTGCAAGACCAGAGTTTCCGGTAAGGTTGACTTGGATGTTGCCACCTGGATCGGAGATCAAGGTGTGGTGACCCTTTAATAAGATGTGTGCATTCGTTTTGGATGCTAGTTCACGAATGGTTTCTAGGCGTTTTGCCTGAACAGCAGTCGAGTCGATTCCGAGTAAATGGCCTGCCTCACCGGGATGAGGAGTGATAGCAAAGTTGTTGAAATGTGTGTGTTGTTGACTTGTGTTGATTCCTCTCACCCCATCAGCATCAATAACAATGGGCAAAGTACAATGGCTTAGCAAATGGCCAACGAAATCTAGTGTGTCAGGGTCAGTGCTCAGACCTGGGCCAACGGCAATTGCGTCTTTGCCCGCTGAGATCTCATCAATAAGTGAGATTCCTCCGACGCCGATCGTTCCTCTTGAAGTTTCAGGCAGCGGTATCCACATTGCTTCAGGAAAATGAGGTGCCATCATTGGGATTGCGCTTTTCGCTGACGCGACTGTAACAAGTCCAGCACCAGATCGGAGTGCTGCTTCCGCCACGAGGAGAGCAGCACCTGTCTTTCCGATCGAACCAGCCACTATTAGCAAATGGCCAAATTGACCTTTGTGTGCAGAGCTAGATCGTTTCGGCCAAGTTCCGATTAGATTTGTGGGCTCAATTACGCTGATACGTGGAGAACGGGGAACTAAAAATTTAGGGGCAATTCCGATTTCAGCGATTTCGATTACGCCACAGTACTCGGAACCGGGAGAGATGTAGTGACATGCTTTTGGAGCTGAAAGCGCGATTGTGAGGTTAACTTTCAGTCCTGTTCCGGAAATGTGCCCGGAATCAGAGATTAGTCCTGATGGTATGTCTATGGCAACTTTTTGTGCAGGAAGTTTGTTGAGGTCGTCGACTATATGTTTCATTAGGCCGTCAAGAGACCTAGTTAGGCCAGTCCCAAGAATGGCATCCACAATTATGCTTGCACTTGATAAAGTCGACAAGGTTTCTGACCAGGATTTTTCTGTGGTTATAAATTTTACAGGAAGGTTTAGTTTTTTTGCGCATTGCAGATTTGACACAGTGTCAGGTGCTAGTTTGGATTCAGGTGCTACAATGATGCACTGTACGTTGTAACCTTGACCAGCTAGTGTCCGCAACAGGACTAGGCCGTCACCTCCATTACCACCCTTTCCACAAATGATAGCGATTGAATCGTTGCGGAGTTCGGGGAAATGTTCCTGCATTGCTCCAGCCACAGCTCTTCCGGCATTTTCCATCAAGACGCGGCTGGGAATGCCTAAGTTTTGGGTCGTCTGTCTATCAGCCTCAGTCGCTTCCGTAGCTTTCAGAATATCCACAGTTTAAAAAGTATATCGTTGTGAATGAAGGTTATGTATTCTTTCTAGTTAGTTTCTAGAGTATTACTACACATCAGTTGTTTGTAAAGAAGGCAAGGAACGCCTACCGAGTGCAATCTCGATTGTATCGTTGGCCGCAACTTCCATTGGGTCCAAAAGAGGAATGTTGTCTACGGACTTACGTCCCAGAACGAGTGGGATCTCTGTACATGCGGTTAAAACGATATCGGCACCGGCACTAGCGAGTTTTCTTGTGGCAATACGCATTGGCACAGCAAGTTGTTCCTTTCTATCAATGTCTTGAAAACCACCGGCTTTAATGCCATATTCCCCAAAAATTGGTTCCATGACTAGTTGCTGTTGTAGGTGTTCGCCGTTCTCTAGATCTAGGAGGGTAACAGTTTGAGTATTGGGTGCCAGCTGCTTGATTGACGCTGGGTACAGCTCTGAAATCAGAGTACCTGTTGTTGCGAGAATCCCAATGGTACCTCGGGTCCCAACACGAGAAATTGCCTTCCGGCAGGTGGTTTGTACCATGTCCAGAAAGGGTATGTTGACACTAAAGCAGATTTCTTGAAGGTATGCGTGAGCTGTGTTACAGGGAATTACTCCAAAATCAGCGTTCTTCAGACGTTCTGCGCTATCAATTAGGGCGGAAACGGGAGAAGTAGTCCCGTCAACAAGGGCGCTGGTGCGGTCAGGGGTGCAGGGTATTGAAGATAATATCCAAGGTGGATAGTCTTGATCTAAAGGAGTTCTTTCTATTATCTGTGCAGTGGTACGCAAGAGAAGAGCTTCGAATTCGATGTGTGCATGAGGTCCGAGACCACCAAGGATTCCGATGACGTTTTGCCAGTTTGGACTGTCAATTGTGGTCGTCATCTCAATTGTTTCTGGCATACAGCCAGCTTCAGACTGCTCAAGTGCCTCCGTACCCAATCGTGATTTCGTTTCCTTTGACAATTACAGGGACTGAACGTACACCGTCAGTGACTGCGAGCATATCTTGCATATGTTTATCATTCGCTTTTACATCTATATAGGTGACATCCCGATCGCCATAAGCCTCACGGGCTTTAGCTGTGTAAGGTCAACCATCTTTACCGTAAATTATGATCTCCATTATCCCCAGATCGTATCATCTCTATGTTTGGATATCTCTTAAAGTTTTCATTTGTGAATAGAGCTAGTGCCATCGGACTTAACCATAGTTTTTAGTGCGAGATACGACTAGTTCATTATCTGTCCGCCACATATATTGTAAGCTTGGCCTGTTATGGCTGATGCTTGATCTGAGCTCAAATAGAGTGCTAGTTGAGCGATCTCATCAGGCTGTATGAATCGACGGAGTGGAATACTCTCAATAGCTTGTTCTAGAAAGGTGTTTGCATCAATATCAAGTGCTAGAGCAGTTTCGTGGATCCCCTTTTTTGCCATGTCGGTGTCTACCCAACCTGGGCATATCGCATTGACTGTGATATTTCGTGGTGCTAACTCAAGCGCGAGGGCGCGGGTTAAACCAATGATGCCATGTTTTGATGTGCAATAAGCAGCATATCCAGGCACACCAAATCTGCCTAGTACAGACGACAAGTTGATTATGCGGCCACTGCCAGTATTCATTAGTTCTAAAGCGAGTCTCGTTACGTTGTATGTTCCGGTTAGATTGACGTTGATAACATGGCTCCAGAGTTCGTTTGAATCCGTGCCTAACGTAGCTCTCCCAGAGACCCCGGCATTATTTACTATGCAATGAAGTTGGCCCCAGCTTTCCTCAATTTTTTTGATTGCAGCTTGAACAGACTTTTCTGAAGTTATGTTGCATTCTATTGGAAGTGCCTGACGCGTTTTGGCATTCCAATGACTGGCTATAGTTTCTAGCGTTTTTAGACTTCGCGCGCATAGAGCGACCTTGGCACCTTCCTGAAGAAATGCTTTTGCAATAGAAAGACCTATCCCACGGCTGGCTCCTGTTACTAAAACCACTTTATCGCTAAATTGGGCCATACGAACCTTTCGACTTGGGTGTTTAATTAACGTTATATTTTGGGTGAAGTGATGTGATTTGTCTGGTTTATTTTGTTGACGCTTTTATGTAGACCTTTAATTAAAATTATTTTGAGAATGGCAATATCTTAACTCATTCAATTAAACTGATTTATCATTTCTGGTAAGGGAAAATGCTATGACAATATTTTTTTCTGAAAACGATGTTGGGTCTTTGTTGAAAATGGATGAGGCGATTGTCGCAGTTGATCATGCTTTATGCCTTTTGGGGAAGTCTGATGCTGTGAACAGGCCACGATCTCGTGTTCGGGCTGGTAAGCTTACTTTGCATACCATGCCGGCAGGAAGTCTTGAGATCGGCTATGTAGGAATGAAAGCTTATACGACTGGTCCTTCTGGTGCTCGGTTTTATTTTCTTCAATTTGATGCTAACGACGGGAGACTTGTTGCACTAATGGAGGCCGACCGTCTTGGTCAAATCCGTACTGGTGCGGCGACAGGAGTTGCGACTAGATATATGTCTCGTCAAGAATCAAAAAAGGTAGGGATTTATGGCACTGGTTGGCAAGCTCGCTCGCAACTCGAAGCTATAGCACTTGTTCGGCCGATTGAATCTGTTGTTGCTTACAGCCCACGGCTGGAACGGCGTTCCATTTTTTGTCAAGAAATGTCCCAATTGCTTTCGATTCCGGTTACTGCTTGCGATGCCCCTGAAGAAGTTACTCAAAGTGCTGATATTGTTGTAGTTGCTACAAACTCACGTGAGCCAGTTCTTCGTGGTGATTGGCTTTTACCGGGACAACATGTGAACGCCATTGGGTCAAACAACTTAAAGAGAATTGAGGTCGACAAGGAAGTAATAGCTCGTGCAAACTTTATTGCAACAGATTCTGTTGAGCAGGCTAAGATAGAGTGCGGCGACTTAGCGGCTGTTGTATCTGACGGTGGTCTATCCTGGGATCATGTATATGAACTTGCTGATGTTGTTGCAAAGAAGGTTTTGCCACGCAGTAGCGAAGAGGACATAACTTTGTTTGAGTCTCAAGGATTAGCTATTGAGGATGTAGCTGTAGCTAGATACGTTTATGAGGCAGGTCAAAAACAAGATATTGGTAAAAAACTGGATATATAGGGCAGTACTTTCAGTTTTCCTTGTTTAGTTTCTTTTAGTGAGTACAGCAAAAAGGGTAACGTTTCTAATCGGTTGGTGCGGCCTTAACCAGTTTTCAGTTGATAGTTAAAAGTTGAGATAGAGGGGGCTTAGATACTTACGGCAAGTTCTTTCTTACTTTGTAATTGTATTGATGTTTACACCGCTTTCGGAGGTTAGGATGCATACTGGTTCGTATATTGACGGGCATTGGGTTAAGTCCGAATCTGGCCAACTTATTAGAAATGTGAATCCCGCAGACTTCACAGATGTTATTGACGAATTCCCACTAGCTACTGCTCTAGATGCAGAGCGTGCTATTCAAGCTGGGCGTTCTGCCTTTACTAACTGGAAGAAAACCCCGGGCCCAGAGCGTAGTCGAGTGCTTTGGAGAGCAGCTGATATAGCTAGAAATCGTACTGACGAGATCGCTCGAACCATGACTAGAGAAGAAGGTAAGATTTTTCGTGAGGCTAAGGGAGAAGTTAAAAAAGGCATCTCCTTAATGGAGTATTATGCGGGTGCTGGTTATAGAATGGGAGGACAGACGCTTCCATCGGAGGTAAGGGACACCTTTGCTTATACGATTCGTCAGCCGGTGGGTGTCGTAGGGTTGATTACCCCTTGGAACTTTCCTTGGGCTATTCCAGTGTGGAAATCGATGCCAGCGCTAGTTGCAGGTAATGCTATTGTGTTAAAACCAGCATCTATTAATCCAGGGACAGCCGCTTTGTTGGTAGAGATATTAGAGGAGGCATGGCTGCCTCCAGGCGTTCTCAATATGGTCGTAGGTTCAGGTTCTACTGTGGGAGAAGTTTTGGTTAAATCACCTGAAATACCCATCATCTCTTTTACGGGTTCTAACGAAATTGGCAGTAAGTTGTATACGAAAGCTGCTTCTCGGGGGGCGAAGGTTACATGTGAAATGGGTGGAAAGAACGCGGTAGTTGTTATGGATGACGCTGACCTTGAGAAATCAGCTATTGCGATACGTGATGGAGCTTTCGGTTCTACTGGTCAAAGATGCACTGCTACTTCAAGGGTGATTGTAATCGAGTCAGTTAAGAATGAACTGTTGGAATGTCTTGTAGATGTTACGAGTGAGATGAAGGTTGGTTCTGGTTTTGACGAATCTGTGGATATGGGTCCGGCTGTGGATGAGGCGCAGTTTAAGACAGACCTAGAGTATATCGAAATTGCAAAAAATGAGGGTGCGCGGCTTGTATTTGGTGGGAAAACTCCGGAAGAACTTAAAGGAGGATATTTTGTAGAACCAACGATTTTTGATGGCGTTGAAATAGATATGCGAATTTTTCAAGAGGAGGTTTTTGGTCCTTTACTTTCGGTTGTGACAGTTAAAAATCTTGATGAAGCTATTGCAATGGTTAATGCCGTGGAGTTTGGTTTGACTACCTCGATTTTCACTAATGATGTGAGTCGCGTTATGAAATTTATTGATGAGGTTGAAACAGGTATGGTTCACGTTAATGAGCCAACGATTGGAGGAGAGGCTCAACTTCCTTTCGGTGGTATCAAATCTACTGGGGTTGGTGAACGTGAGATGTCTGAAGAAGGGCTTAACTTCTTTACTGAATTGAAGACAGTGTTTATTAATTTTTCTGGAAAATCTGAAAGGACTATGATTCGTTAAATCTTTAAGATAAGCAGTTCTTAGTCACGTTAGAAACTTGGTTTCAGCAAAAAGAAACTAGAATGATGTGAAACTTACTAATGAAGTGCTGTCGGAAAATGTATTTTGACCTGTAGACTCACTAAACGGGGATGTCTGAAATGGGTTTCACCACTAGAATCGATTACTTTGCCATAAACAGAAGATAGTTGGATTTGTGTCGTTAACGTAAGAAGGGTAACGAACAACATAGTTAATGTGTCTTTCGCTTCCAATTTTGCCACAGAATTGCGTACAACTAGAGAGACGATTCATAAATTGCATTCATTATTCTCAGCAGTGTTTGGGCCACGATCTGCTGAATCAGAACTCAGGCAACGACAGTAAAAAGTAAAGTGGCGCGCTGAATTCGTTAACAAATTCATCGCTGCTCTAGTGCAAGTATCTTATTTGGAGTTTATTATTCTTAGGTCTAACATGTTTGTTAAGAATTAGTTGGAGTGCATTAGTTCGAATTAGGAGGCAATGTTGCGGGAGCTTAAAGCATTTAACTTCGAGGGCTGGATTAACGATAACAGAGAATTCTTGAAGCCGCCGGTAGGCAACAAGCTCGTATTTTCAGATGCGGATTTCATCATCATGGTGGTCGGTGGACCGAATTCACGTCGAGACTACCATGTAGATGAAGGGGAGGAATTTTTTTATCAATTAGAAGGTGACATGCTGCTTAAAACGATGCAAAGCGGTCAGCTCGTAGATATACCGATACGCGAAGGAGAAATTTTTCTTTTACCCCCCAAGATTCCACACTCGCCGCAGAGGTTTGAGGA
>CAZFLB010000169.1:0-9440 GCA_964518945.1 uncultured Acidobacteriota bacterium
TCTCTTTTATGTTAATTTAGATCCCATGAATACAACAGCGTTACTTAAATATTCATTAATTTGTTTTGGTTTCGTTTTTTGCTCTGTCTATGCACTTTTCCAATTAAATCCGCTCGGTGGCTGGGCTTGGGCACCTTCTCACCCAGAGTACCAATTAATGATTGTGGGTATCTATTTTGTTTTAGGGGCAATGATGAGCTACGCGTCTAAAGACCCACTTCAACATAGCCTTTTTATTTGGTTTGTAATCTGGAGCAGTCTAGTTCATGCGGCTATAATGACGTTCCAAGCAATTGTAGACCCATCGGAGCACGGACACTTCCTAGGGGATATCCCTGCCTTATACATTGCTGCCGGTCTTCTTGCTTACCTGCTAAAAAAGGAACAACGTTCTCTTTGAAAAACGACTTGATCAGTTATGTATAACTGACAGAAACCAGATATCCTTTAGGAGTTATTAGTCCTTTAAGGAGAACCCGAGAACACTACAATGAGCGAGACCTTGAATCCTTACGAGACTCTCCCCCAGATCGACGCAAATTACGTCCCTCTTTCGCCGCTTAGTTTTATCCGGCGCACTGCAAGTGTGTATCCCAACCGTGCGGCTCTGATTCATGGTGCGCGGAGTTACAACTGGCTAGAAACCTATACTCGATCCCGACAACTCGCTTCTGCTCTTTCCCAAATTGGGATTGGGCCTGGAGATACTGTTGCAGCTATGTGCGCCAACACGCCTGAATTATACGAAGCGCATTTTGGTGTGCCCATGGCTGGAGGAATACTCAACGCTTTGAATATCCGTCTTGATGCAAAAATGATTGCATTCATTCTTGAGCACGGAGAAGCGAAAGTTCTGCTCACGGATCGAGAATTTTCTCCAATCATCAAGACGGCACTTAGTTTAATGTCTGCTAAGCCAATAATTATTGATGTCAATGACGTACTCGCTCATGGTGGTGAGTTACTTGGCAAACAAGATTATGAGAGCTTTATCGGTAGCGGCGATCCAGAGTATGAGTGGTCTTTGCCCAAAGACGAGTGGCAGGCAATTGCACTAAATTACACATCTGGCACCACGGGTAACCCTAAGGGGGTTGTTTATCACCATCGTGGGGCTTATTTAAATGCTCTCGGCAATGGAATGGCTTGGAACCTTCGCCAGCATCCTGTTTACCTTTGGACACTGCCTATGTTTCATTGCAACGGATGGTGTTTTCCCTGGACGATCGCTTCCTACGCTGGCACAAACATCTGCCTGCGTGCCGTAAATGCGGAGGCAATCTATGAAAAGATTGCCTGTCACGCTGTAGATCATTTTTGCGGTGCTCCTATTGTATTGAACATGGTCGTCAATGCCCCTGACCGTGAAAAACGCCCGTTTGATCACCGAATTCAAGTCATGACGGCAGGGGCTCCTCCGCCCCCCGCAATTCTTGAAGGTATGGACAAAGCTGGCTTTGAGGTGACTCATGCTTATGGGCTTACGGAAACCTATGGTCCGGCGACGGTGTGTGCGTGGAACGAAGACTGGGCAACATTAACCCCTTCAGAGCAGGCGACAAATAAATCTCGCCTAGGAGTAAATTACGTTGTTCTCGAACAGCTGAACGTTATTAACCCCGAAACCCTGGAGCCCGTGCCAAACGATGGCAAGACGATGGGAGAAGTGATGTTCAAGGGCAACAATGTAATGAAAGGATATTTAAAAAACTCGACTGCAACCGACAATGCCTTCGCCGCGGGCTGGTTCCATTCTGGCGACCTAGGAGTTATGCACCCAGACGGATACATAGAGCTGAAAGATCGTTCTAAAGACATCATTATTTCCGGAGGAGAGAATATTTCTTCTATCGAAGTGGAAGAAGTGCTTTACAACCACCCTGCTGTTTTACTTGTTGCCGTTGTAGCGAAATCTGACGATAAGTGGGGAGAAACTCCTTGTGCTTTTATAGAGCTAAAGGCAGGTGTAACGAAGCCAACAGAGGCTGATATTATCGAGTTTTGCCGATCTTCCATGGCTCATTACAAGTGCCCTCGCCATGTACGCTTCGTCGAATTACCCAAAACTTCCACTGGAAAAATTCAGAAATACCTCCTGCGAGACCTAGCAGAGAAAGAAGTGTGATCGCTTTCCTCAGGGTATTTGCTTATCTCTGCATCTGGACAACCCCTGTCCAACTGTTCTTTATCCTCTGGGGCGTTTGGGTTTTAGTTTCTACTGACTACACCCTCTTTTCTTTGACCGTACTTGAATTTATTACTCAATACGTTCGTTTTTTGCTTCCGGTTTTTAAATGGCTTTATACCTGGCTTTGGAATCCGTACCTTGATTTTATTTTATCTCTACCTTTTGTTTTAAGTCAGTCCCTTAAAGCTATTTTTAGTACTTGGCTCGGTTTTTGGATACTAAAACAACTTAATTAGGTTCTTCTTTCGTTTCCACGAAAACAGCACACCACTTTTGGCAAAGCCGAGCTACACTTGTGCGGTGTCAGACACCATTCTGGGTCCCCTCAACGACCAACAACGCGAAGCTGTTACAGCTGCAGACGGGGCCTTGCTTGTTTTAGCAGGTGCGGGTTCGGGGAAAACTCGCGTTATCGTTCATCGAATGGCTTACCTCGTCGATGAGCGTGGTGTTTCACCAAAAACAATTCTCGCCGTGACCTTTACAAACAAGGCCGCTGAAGAGATGCGCGCGCGCGTTGAGGGGCTCCTTCCCGGGACGGGTAAAGGTATTGCTATTCATACATTCCATGCGCTCTGCCTCCGCTTATTGAGAAGCTTTGGTGAAGACATCGGGTTGCCGGAAAGCTTCACGGTGTATGGGAACGATGATCGTAAGCAATTATTGCGACGCATCTGCAAGGATTTGGCTTTTGAACAAAGCGAATTCCCTCTCTCCCGTATTGCTTCGGCTGTGTCGTCTTTCAAGCTTAGAACATTCATGCCCCGCGCTGGCTTTGATAGTCGCTTCGAGGACATCATTAGCAATGTAGTCTCCCGTTACCAAGACGAACTTTCTGCACAAGGAGCGGTAGACTTCGATGATCTCCTTCTTAAAGGTGTCGAGATTTTAGAATGCTCCGAACGCACTCAGGACTTCGTAGCTAAACGATTCTGCCATGTCCTGATAGACGAGTATCAGGACACAAACCGTGTTCAATATCGACTTATGAGGCTAATCGCTCCCCACAAAAACGTTTTTGTTGTCGGTGATGATGATCAGTCCATTTACAACTTCCGCGGGGCAGATATGCGAAACATTCTGGATTTCGAAGCGGACTTTCCCCTTGCTAAAACCATCAAGCTTGAAATTAATTACCGATCTTCCGGCGCCATCTTGCGTGCTGCAGAAGCTGTCATCCAGAACAACGCTACGAGGAAAGGAAAACGTCTTGTGGCAAGCCAGAGCGCTGGGGAACCCCCTGAGATTTATTGTGCCAACGATGAACGCGATGAAGCTCGCTACGTCTCCCTCTCTCTAAAAAAACTCCGGTCAGCACATCCCGAGGCGACAGCCGCTGTGTTACTCCGGACCCATGCGCAAACGCGTGTCTTCGAAGAGGAGCTCGTAGAAAAAGGAATCCCTCACCGAGTGCTCGGCGGCCTGCGGTTTTACGATCGTAAGGAAATTCGGGATACGCTAGCTTACGCCAGACTATTGCTTAATCGTTGGGACAACGCCAGCTTTCTGAGAGTCGTAAACGTTCCCTTGCGGGGCATAGGTCGGGCTAGCGTCGCAATGATCGAGAGCTGTGCAAAACAGGAAAAGTGCTCCCTCTGGGACGCTGCCCAGCAAGCTTTAAATAATAACCTCCTTCCCGGAAGAGCAACAGCTGGCCTAAAACAATTTTTAGAACTCGTTGGTCGATTGGACAACCAAACTCAAGGACAACAGCCCTCCCTCGCTCTGAGCAGCGTTATAGAGGAATCAGGGCTCGTCCCGGAGCTCTTGCGTGAAGGAGACACCGCTCGCGAGCGAAGAGAAAATCTAGAGCAACTTGTAGCCGCGGCAGCAGAGTATGAGGCCCAGTCAACTGCGAATCTTGCTGGGTTTTTAGACAGCATCAGCCTCGTAACTGACATTGATGCCGCTGGAGCAGCACCGTTTTTGCTGATGACTCTCCATGCGGCGAAAGGGCTTGAGTTTGACAGCGTCTTCCTTGCGGGCCTAGAAGAGGGGCTTTTTCCTCACATAAGAGCAACGGGTAACCCCAAAAGCATCGAAGAGGAACGGCGTCTTTTTTACGTAGGCATGACCCGTGCGAAGCGACGACTTTATTTATCCTACGCTCAGTCTCGGAGGATCTCCTTCCAAACGAATGAACGCTCCCCTTCACGATTTTTAGAAGAAGTACCGGGCGCTAACCTCGAAGACAAGGTGCGTCCGGCAGACCACGCTGTACAGTCAAGCAGAAAATCCGTTCTAAAACCAGGTGTTTTTGTACAACACAGTAAGTTTGGAACAGGCAAGATCGTAGATGCTTCCGGAGTCGGTCCTGACCGCCGCGTTACCGTGCTCTTCCCTATGGCAGGACGCAAACGTCTTGTTGTGAAATTCGCAAACCTGAAAGTTGTCAACTAATCGGCAGTCCTTCTTCGCTGAGTTTTCACCAAAAAGAAACGCCTGAAGCTGACGGTCTAGGTTTTTTCTTAGAGCCAACAGGTACGTTGTTTGCTAAGAGGTCTTCTCAACTCTTGTGATAAACCAACGGGCCGGGAGGGCATCGTCAAATTGGTTTTTTAACTCGTAGATTGCAAGGCTAATCAAGAAAACGTTTTCACCGGTTTGCGTTACTACTTGGACACGAACATCTTTTCTTAGTGTGTTTCCGACTAAAAACTCTGGGGTAGACTCCCTTTGTAAAGACTTGTTAACAAGCCTGGTCTCTTCTTCTAATTGAATCTCTACCTCATACAGTTTCGCCATCACTTCTTTGCGCTCTTCCCTGAACTCATTCCATCGATCCAAGAGATCTTTCTTGTTTCCTCTAAAACGGTGATCCGGGTCTTCGCCAAGACTTGCCGCAATTTCCTGTAGGGCTTGGTAGTTGTCCACACGAAACTGATTGTAGATTTTAAATTTAGCGTCTCGCTCCTCTTCTACAGCCTTCACCTCAGAAAGAAACCCTGGAACGGCGTAGGATTCACTCCGCGCATCTCCGACCTCAAGAATCTTCCACGATTTCACTTCTTCGGGAAAGGAAACCTCAGACAAGCCACCAATTGTTGCTTTGTCATCTTTCTGAGATGCATCTAGATATAGATCGACCACCTCCTGCTCTGGGCTTTGGCATCCGAAGGAAAAAATAGCCGCTATTGATATTGCTATTGCAACCATCCTTTGCATTCTATCTCCTCGCTTATTTTGAAGTTTTAGGACAGCCGACGCGAAAAGGACTTAATCTCTTCTTGCGCTTCTCGGGGTCCTTCCATAATCCCATCTTAATTTCTTTTGCTGTTCGTGGAAAAGCGTCTCCCCGTAAAGACCTTCTATCTCTTGCCGTGCAAACTGTATGCCCTTTAGTTCTCGCCGAAGTTGTTTTAATTCAGATGACGTTGGATTTTCTTCCTCTGCCAAAGAAATGCGCCTTTCTGCCTCCCCAAAGCGCCCTTCGTCCGACAAGATCTGAACTTCCTTTAACAATGCTTTGAGCTGATTATTCTCATCCTCCGTGTTCTGAATAAACTCTCGTAGTAAACGAACGGACTCCCGTTTAGATCCTGCCAACCGTTCAAGATTAGCAAGTCGCATATATACAGCATCAGCATCTCGATGATACGGAAGACTCAATGCTTTTCGATATAGCTCCACCACAGTGTCAAACTCCCCGAGTTGATAATGGCAATAGGCCAGCTCCAGCAGTGTTTCTCGCTGGGCATTATTCTCCAGGTCTCTTTTTAGAAGAGACCGGTAAAGTTTCATCGCACTGTGTGGTTCTCCAAATTCGTACTTATATAGCCTTGCTAGCAGCAGTGCCGCTCGAACGCTGGTTCGTGTCTCCTTTCCGTTGTTGGCCGACAGCGCTTGGATCAGCGCTTTCTTCGCGGAATCGACATCTCGCAACCTCAGGTAGTAGATCTCTGCTAATTCAAAGTTTGCCTTTTCCGCCAACGCACCCTTTGGGTTGCGAATCGCGACTTCTTGATACAGGTGCGCAGCTCCTTCAAAATCATCCACTTCCATCGCCTGCCGTGCAGCATCAATAAGCCGCTTAGATGAATCCTTACAGCTCAGTCCCCCCGCAAAAAACAGCGCGAGTGTAACCGTTGCAAGGGCTGAAGACAATTTTCCCTTAAAATACATTTTTTGTGTCTCGGCTCAGCTGGAAGGACATGTTTCCTTCCGCCGAAACCTTTTCCCCCTAGTCAGATCTTGCTATTTGCCGGTACCTTCAACTTCGTCTTTTTCGACAAGCTTAGCAATTGCTACCACCTTATCACTTTTTTCGGGTTGCATCAGGCGAACACCCTGTGTCGCGCGGCTCATGACGTTGACCCCGTTAACGCGAAGACGAAGTATCATTCCCTGGGCAGTAATCACCATAACTTCGTCCTCCTCTTTTACAAAAGGAACAGCCACAACCCCTCCGTTACGCTCAGAGGTTTTAACGTTTATAACCCCTTTTCCGCCGCGCTTTGTACGACGGTAATCTTCAACACGGCTTCGTTTTCCAAAACCATTTTCTGTTACCGTGAGCAGCGTCCCGCCGCGCTCGACAACCGCCATGCTAACAACAGTATCTCCGGATCGAAGCGAAAGGCCTTTCACTCCTCGGGCGGTTCTGCCCATAGCGCGAACGTCTGTTTCGGTAAAGCGAATCGCTTTTCCCTCACGGGAAGCAAGAACCGCCTCGCTATATCCATCAGTTAGAGCAGCTGCAATCAGCGCGTCGTCTTTGTCAATTCCAATCGCTATGATTCCACGCGCCGTTGGCTTCTTAAACAACGAAAGTGGGGTTTTCTTTACTACTCCCTTCCGAGTCGCCATAAGGACAAATTGATCTTCGGAGAATGTTTTCACCACGCAAACCGAAGCGAGTTTTTCTTCTCGCTTCATCGCCACGAGATTCACGATAGCCTTTCCTTTTCCCGCAGCTCCAACGCTCGGGATCTCGTGTACTTTAAGCCAGTAGATTTTTCCGGTGTCGGTGAAGATCAGAATGTAGCTGTGTGTTGACGCGATAAAGAGACTGTTTACAAAATCTTCTTCGCGCGTTCTCATTCCTTTTCGACCCTTGCCGCCACGTTTCTGGTTTCTGTATACGCTGACCGGACTTCTCTTGATATAGCCAGTATGGGAGACGGTGATCACCATGTCCTCTTCTGCTATCATGTCCTCGACTCTTATTTCTTGAGTTTTTGCTATGATCTGCGTACGGCGATCTTCTCCGTATTTTTCTTTCACGGCCTCTAACTCTTCCCGCACAACGGTATCGATTTTGCCTTCATTTGCTAGAAGGTCTTTCAGTTCCGCTATTCTCTTCGTAATCTCTTCGTACTCCAGCACGATCTTGTCTCGTTCCATTCCTGTTAGGCGCTGAAGTTGAAGGTCTAGGATCGCTCGCGCTTGTCTCTCACTAAGTTCATACGTCCTCATTAGTTCTTCTCTTGCCACAGGGGGAGTATCCGCTCTTCGGATCAGAGCGATTGCGTCGTCGAGGTGATCGAGGATGGTAACAAACCCTTCGAGAAGATGAGATCTCTCCTCTGCTTTCCTGAGTTCAAATGCTGTTCGCCGCCTAACGACGTCGCGACGAAAGTCGATAAAGAGTTTTAAAATATCAAGAAGCGGAAGGACCTTCGGCTGGTTGTCGACTATCGATAGCAAGATAATGCCAAAGCTTGTTTGTAACGCGGTATGCTTGTAAAGGTTATTTAAAACAACTTGCCCTACTTCACCTCGTTTTAAGTCGAGGACAATACGCATCCCGTGACGATCTGACTCGTCTCGAATATTAGAGATGCCTTCAAGCTTGCGATCTCGGACAAGCTCCGCCATCTTTTCCTGAAGGCGTGCCTTGTTGACCTGATACGGGATTTCTGTGACGACAATTGCCTCCCGATCTTTCCCCACCTCTTCAACGCTAGCACGGGCCCGCAGCTGGATCGTGCCCCGGCCTGTCCGATATGCATCCGTTATTCCTTGCCGACCATGCACAAAAGCTGCGGTCGGAAAGTCAGGACCACTTACGAGAGCAAGTAGGTTCTCGGTAAGAGCATCGTCTTCCTGACTCTTGTTCTCAAGGGTGTAGATAATCCCATTAATTATCTCTCGCAAGTTATGAGGGGGTATGTTGGTAGCCATCCCAACAGCAATACCAGAAGACCCGTTCACCAAAAGATTTGGGATCGCCGACGGCAACACCAAGGGTTCTTTCGTGTTGCCATCGAAGTTCTCTGCGAAGTCAACCGTGTCCCTATCAATGTCTTGCATCATGCTTTCCGCAAGTGACGTTAGGCGTGCTTCCGTGTAGCGATAAGCTGCGGGCGGATCTCCGTCGACAGAGCCGAAATTACCTTGCCCGTCTATAAGTGGCGCCCTAAGATTGAACTCCTGCGCCATCCGAACGAGCGTGTCGTAGACAGCGGTGTCTCCGTGCGGGTGGTATTTTTTTAGTACCTCTCCAACGATACCAGCGCACTTCGAGTAGCCTCTCGTTGACAATAGACCTTCCCGAAACATCGCATAGAGGACCCGTCTGTGCACAGGTTTTAGCCCATCGCGAACGTCAGGAAGCGCGCGGCCAATAATTACAGACATCGCATAGTCCATATAGGACTGCTTCATTTCGTCTTCAATGTTGACTGGACGTTCTTCCGCCAATGACACCATTTATCTCTTCCTATCTAGCCTTGTATCCTTTGGGCGTTTTAGCGCCGAAGCCTTTGTTCTCTGCCCGGTTTGGTCCCGCGAGATCAAATGTCCAGGTTAACCACTTCAAGTGCGTTTTCGTTAATAAAATCTCTTCGGGGGGCTACTTCTTCTCCCATGAGTTTTCCAAAAATTTCCTCCGCATACGGCTCGTCTCCAACCTTTACCTTCAGTAAAACACGCCCTTCAGGATTCATCGTAGTGTCCCATAACTGGGTCGGATTCATCTCTCCTAGACCCTTGTAACGCTGCACTGAAAGACCTTTTTTACCTGCGGCGAGAAGATAGTCCAAAAGCTCTTCTTGGCTTTCTATTTCCTTTTCTCTTTCCTGGTCCGAGCCTGTCTCTGACTCACTAACAAAAAGCGGTGGATTCTCAAAGGGTTCGACATCTTTGTAAAGGTCCAAAAGCGAGCGGTATTCAGCTGCCGCCATGAAGTCTCTCCCTATCGGCTTTACCCAGCGGTAGCCGTTCGTATCCTGCCCTGGAATAATCTTATAAAAACTTTGCTCTTCGTCAGGAACCACTGTCGCGAGCAAGCCCTTTTCTCTAAAGGGACTGA
>CAZFLB010000170.1:0-3081 GCA_964518945.1 uncultured Acidobacteriota bacterium
AACCGTATCACCAGTAGATCCCAGACGAGTGTGGGCAATTGTTGAAGCCAATGAGGGAGGAGTGTTCCGCTCCGATGATGGAGGTGCAACCTGGAAGCGAACAAACGACGAAAGAAAACTCCGCCAGAGAGCTTTTTATTACTCGCGGCTCTATGCTGATACACAGGACCGAGAGACAGTTTATGCTCTCAATACTGGCTTCTACAAATCAATCGACGGGGGAGAAACTTTCGATATAGTTATTCGCCCACCACATGGTGATAACCATGATTTGTGGATAGATCCCAACAACCCAGCACGTATGTGTAACTCAAACGACGGTGGGGGAAATGTATCAATTAATGGTGGTGCTACATGGACCGAGCAGGATTACATCACCACACAACTCTACCATGTGAACGTTACAAATGACGTCCCTTACCACGTCTGCGGCGCACAGCAAGACAATTCTACCATCTGTATTCCAAGTGACGGTTGGGGAAATATGCTGGCATCCTCTCATCCAAATCACGGTTGGATGTATGCCGTCGGAGGTGGAGAGAGTGGATACATAACTCAACACCCAAGTAATTTGGATATTTTCTACGCTGGAAGCCAAGGTGCTCTGCTAACTCGTTACGATCGGAGCAACGGACAGATCCGGGACATCCAAGTTCACCCCCGTTTTTTTTCAGGGGAACCCGCATCGGCTCTTCCCGAACGGTGGCAGTGGACATTCCCTATTGTGTTCTCTCCCTTGGACGAAAACCTCCTCTACACATCGTCTCAACACGTCTGGAAGACAGTCAATGACGGACAGAGTTGGGAAAAGATTAGTCCAGATCTTACCTACGCAGCCCCAGAAACCCTTGGGGACACCGGGGGCATTATCACAATGGATATGAACGGGCCAGAGATCTATGCAACAGTATTTGCTCTTGCACCATCACACCACGATATCAACACAATCTGGGCGGGTTCTGACGATGGGATGATTCATATCACTCGTGACGGTGGAAACAGCTGGGACAACATTACCCCAGAGAATTTACCAAAATTCAGCCGCGTATCCATTATTGACGAGTCTCGCCACAACCCAGGAACTGCCTACGTTGCCGCAAACCGGTATCAAGTAGACGACCGTGAACCCTACATATTTCGAACGACAAACTATGGACAAACATGGACGAAAATTGTGAGTGGTATTTCAAAAGGACATTTTGCACGAGCTGTCAGAGAAGATCTTGTAAATCCAAATCTGCTGTTCTTAGGAACAGAACATGGCGTTTATCTATCCTTAGATAAGGGTGACCATTGGCAATCACTGCAGATTAATCTCCCAGATACTCCCATACGGGATTTAGTTGTCAAGGATTCCGATGTTGTTTTGGGATCACACGGCCGCGGATTTTGGATACTCGACGATATTGAGCCTTTGCGACAACTTTCAGAATCTGTCTACAGTAAGCACCTAACAGTCTTCACACCAGATCAACCAGCCATTCGAGGTTTATCTAATGCTGCTATTCAGTATTTTCTGGGAGAAGAAGCAGGCAAAGTGACTGTTGAAATTCTAGATTCAAAAGGCCATATTGTAGACACATTTGAAGGAACTGAACCTTCATTTGACCAGAAACCAGACTTCAGCTTTTTTCGTCAGCCTCGCTCCACCACTCCGACTACAGCAGCTGGCCTAAACCGTTTTGAATGGAACCAGCGGTATCAAGGAGCAACTGAATTCGAAGGTATGATCATTTGGAGTGGAAGTCCACAGGTCGGGCCAAAAGCACCTCCAGGAAAATATCAAGCAACCATAACAGCCAACGAGATCTCAGAAACTGTCAACTTTGAGATTCGGATGGATCCCAAACTAAAAGGCATTACTCAGGCCGATCTTCAAGAACAATTCGACTTAGCAAGCCAGATTCGCGATAAAACTAGTGCTGCAAACAACGCTGTCATTGAAATCCGAGATATTCGCGATCAACTCGAAGAACTTCTAGAGGGCTCAGCGGATCCAGAGCTACAAACAACCGGTAGAGATTTCATTGAGGAAATCTCAGATATTGAGCAAGATCTCTATCAGGTTAAGAACCAGAGCAATCAAGATCCTTTAAACTTTGCCATTAAGCTCAACAACCGACTCGCCTCATTAAGGCGAAGTGTCGAAACTGGAGATGCCAAGCCAACTGAAGGTGCTTATCAAGTATTCAAAGAACTTTCGAACGAGTTGAAAAATCACCTAGAGAAACTGGAGATTCTAACGACAAATCAACTGGCCACAATCAACGAAAAGCTAAAAGCAAACAATTTAACTGGTGTGGAACGAAACGAGTCAAGGTAGCATTTGGAGTACTCCATCGAAACCATAACAGTGGGTCTGATTTGGTTCGTCGTCTTTTTGTTTTCTACGACTTGCCATGAAGGCGCTCATGCATTAGTTGCAAAACTTGGTGGTGACCCCACGGCTAGTGGCCAAATCACTCTTAATCCATCACCTCATATAAGGCGAGAACCATTCGGCATGGTGCTTGTCCCTCTGTTGTCGTATTTCTACGGAGGATGGATGATAGGTTGGGCAAGCGCCCCTTATGACCCTGATTGGGCTTATAGACACCCCCATCGTGCTGCACGCATGGCTCTAGCCGGGCCTGCAGCAAACTTTTTCCAAATGTTTACAGCTGCGAACACCATGCGATTGGGTCTTTCTCTGGGCATATTTCAACCGGCAAATTCTGTAAGCTTCACTCAAATTGTTTTAGCACCTGACTCAGGAAGTGTTACGGCGTTTTTAGCAATATTTTTCAGTGTGCTTTTTATCCTGAATTTGATCTTAGGTACTTTTAATTTACTTCCAGTTCCTCCTTTAGATGGCAACTTAGGGGTGACTATTTTTATGACCGAGGCAAAAGCGCGAGCATTCCTGGAATTCTTTCAACGACCGAGCTTCGGAATTCTTGGGATTTTTCTCGCGTGGACTCTCTTTGGCCGGATCTTCGATGTTGTTTTCCCAGGTTCTCTTAACGTTCTCTACATTGGTATTGAAAGCTACGGCTCACGACTCTTGATAAAGTCGACCCCAAAAAGACCCCTGGAAAGCCT
>CAZFLB010000171.1:0-4505 GCA_964518945.1 uncultured Acidobacteriota bacterium
AATCAATTAGTGCTTGGCCATCATCAGATACTATACGATTCAAATCCGCAACATCATATATCAGTATCACATCATTTATGTTAGAATCCCCCAAAGGATCCCCGCAGTCACCAAGAATGACCCCAGAATGGGATGAGACTCCATCCAGCAATGAACATAATCTCATACGAACCTCCTCAACATACCAATACCATACTGTAAAAACAAAGATACATATACAAAAATACCAACTTCCTCCAACATGTTAATCAAAATCATCTCTATGAAAATTGAAACTTAGATTGTTCGAGGTACTACTAAGATCAACCTATAACTCAGCTCCAGCTTCTACTCCAGGAACCAGATGACATGCAGCCCGTTGTCCTGATAGACCATCTATTGTGATCAATTTAGGAGTAACTTGCTCACATATCTCTTCCGAAATAGGACATCTAGGATGAAAGCTGCATCCACTAGGAGGATCAATTGGGCTGGGAACATCCCCTTCTAACAATATTGCTTCGCGCTTCTTACGAGGATCTGCTATAGGAGCTGCGGACATTAATGCTTGAGTATATGGGTGCTTAGGATTCTCAAAAATATCCTTACGTTTTCCAATCTCAACTATTTTACCCAAATACATTACAGCAACACGATCAGAAATATGTTCAACCACACTTAAATCATGTGAAATGAAAAGATAAGTGAGTTTAAACTCTTCTTTCAATTCAGATAGCAAATTGAGTATTTGAGACTGTATTGAAACATCAAGTGCAGATACTGGTTCATCGCACACTAAAAATGATGGGTCAGTAACCAATGCTCGAGCTATACCTATTCTCTGACGTTGACCCCCTGAAAACTCATGAGGGTATCTTATAATATGATTCTCATGCAAACCCACTTTTTCAAGCATTTCCATAACCAGACCTTTCCGATCCTTCACACCAGCAATCTTATGTACGATCAACCCCTCAGATATGGTTTCGCCTATTGGCATTCTCGGATTAAGTGATGAAAAAGGATCTTGGAACATTATCTGTATTTTTCTGCGCAAAACTTTACGCTCTTCCTTATTCATATCTGCAATGCTATCACCATCGTAATCAATTGTTCCAGAAGTTGGTGGATCTAGATACATCATAGCTCGACCCAAAGTTGATTTGCCACATCCAGACTCCCCCACTAAACCTAACGTTTCACCATAAAAAACATCTAGATTAACACCATCAACAGCTTTTACAAAACCTGTCGTTCTCCGGAACACGCCAGAACGTACCGGGAAATACTTAGTAACATTTCTGACCTTTACTAATGATTTAGCCATCTGGGAGTTTTCTGTATCCATAAAATTACCTAATTGATCCTACTATATGTGAAGTTTTTTTCAATAAGGTGCTTCATGACCATCGTAATCATGATATAGCCAACAACGTACTAGGTGTCCATCTTCATTTGGAACCGCTTCTAATTCCGGGTCAACCTCAGTACATATACTCATATCATGGTCAACACGCTGCCGACATCGCGGAGCAAACCTGCATCCTGGCGGCAAATCAATCAAACTCGGAACCACGCCAGGAATTACATCCAATCTGTCCGCACGCTCGCCAATGACGGGAATTGATTTGAGTAAACCCATAGTATAAGGATGCTTAGCATTGTGAAATATATCATCTGTACTAGCCTGTTCCACTATGTTTCCTGCATACATCACGGCAACCCTGTCACAACTGTCAGCAACTATGCCCAAATCATGAGTAATCAACAAAACCGCCGTCTGAGTTCTATCTCTTAGATCACTTACAAGACTAAGAATTTGTGCCTGAATAGTCACATCCAATGCAGTTGTTGGCTCATCAGCAATTAATAGTACAGGATCGCACGCTAGTGCCATCGCAATCATAACTCTTTGTGCCATTCCACCCGACAGCTCATGTGGATAAGCGTGAGCTCTCTGCTCAGCATCCGGAATTTTTACATCTTCTAATAATTCCACTGCTCTGTTCCAGGCCTCTTTTTTTTCAAAGTCCTGGTGACGCAGCACCACTTCCGCAATTTGAGCACCAACTTTCTGAACTGGATTAAGTGCAGTGCCTGGCTCCTGGAAAATCATTGCCATATCATTACCGCGAATATCCGTCATTTCATCCTCAGTAAGTTTCCGCAAATCTTCACCTCTAAAAATAATCTCGCCTTCTATGGTTTTACCAGGAGGTCCTACAAGCTGCATTGTGGTCAATGATGTCACACTTTTACCGCAACCAGATTCTCCAACAAGACCTAAAATCTCACCTTTATTGATATATATATCTACACCATCAACTGCTTTAACCACACCATCATCGGTGAAAAAATATGTCTTTACACCTTGCAATTCTAATAGTTTTTCAGTGCCGTTATTTTCCATAATATAGGTATCTGTACCTGTAGTTTTACCAACTCTTTAGTCGAGTAGCACTCCATCTACATACTTACAATTATATGATTTACAGCGAGCAAATTGAACTCCTCAATCTTATCACAAAAACATCAAAAGCATCATTTGTTACAGAAACAATTTTCATCACAATGACACCTCATGCAAGAATTCAGGCAGCCTGCGCACATTTGTCGATTGTTCATATGCATAAGCCAAGTTTATTAATTTGGATTCCCCATATGAATGTCCAACAAACGAAATTCCTACCGGCAAACCACCAACAAATCCCGCAGGAACACTAATGCTAGGATATCCGGACACTGCTGCTGGCCTACAGCTATGACCAGATGAACAATCACCATTGAGCACATCTACTACCCATGGCAACCCCCCTGTGGGAACTACCAAAGCGTCAAGGTTATGTTTATGTAGTGCTACCTTAAGGCCTTCCTCTCCAGCCAACCGTATATTTTCCTCCTTCGCTTCCAGATAAATCTTGCTATCCAGACCACCTTTTTCATCAGCCATAAGAAATAACTCTTGGCCAAAATACTTCATCACCGCACTACTGTTTTCATCGTTATAACTAATGATGTCTGACAAACAACCCATACCTGCCGGATTATTATGGCTCCTAAGGTAGTTGTTTATCCCCGCCTTTAATTCATACAAAAGAACTTCCATCTCATTATGCGATAATTCATCTACATTATTTACCTCGACTGGGTCTACAATAGTTGCACCCAAGTAGGCCATATTTTCTATTGCATCATCAAATATTTCATTTACCCTGTCACCAAAATCATAAGGACTTCTCACAATACCCAGACGCATACCCTTTAACCCATCTAGCTTAAGGTTTGCAGTATAGAAGGCACAAACATCATCATTCGCTCTCCCACTCAAATCACCCAAACGATCTGGCTCACTAATTGCCGCCAACATTATCGCTGCATCGGACACTGTTCTAGCTATAGGACCCGCCGTATCCTGACTATGAGATATAGGGATAATACCTGATTGACTGACAAGACCCACTGTTGGTTTTATTCCGACAGTACAAGTTGCACTACTCGGACACATTATAGACCCATCAGTTTCGGTACCAATCGCACCAGCACACAAATTTGCGGCCACCGCCACTGCAGAACCGGCACTAGACCCACGAGGACTACGATCCAGCACATAAGGGTTTAGAGTGCGTCCTCCCTTACTAGACCAACCACTAATAGGTTTGGTTGAACGAAAGTTAGCCCATTCACTAAGATTGGCTTTAGCAAGAATCACAGCGCCTAGCTTGCGCAACCTGGTGACGAGTAAAGCATCGACAGCCGATTTGTGCCCACTTAACGCTAACGAACCAGCAGTGGTGGACATATCGTCGCCAGTATCTATATTATCTTTCAATATGATTGGTATGCCATGCAGCAAACTGCGCGGCCCATTAGTTTCTCTTTCTCTATCCAAGTTCTGAGCAATCTCCAGCACATCCGGGTTGCCCTCGATAATCGAGTTAATACAGGGACCACTGCGATCAACATCATCGATCCGCTCCAGGTAGCTCTCGACAATGCTCTCCGAGCTAGCTGCACCGGAAGACATCAGATCCTGCAACTTTATTATTGAAGTCTCTATCAAATCTACTGACACAGTAATTCCTCACACTAGTTCTAGTTATACATTTTTCCTGACTGAAACACACTAGACCAATCACGCAATATGCCACAAATCAAGCAACACGATTTAAGAGCGATATACCCTGACCATAGTCATTTGAAGAATCTATAACCGCCATAACACTGTGTATCATTAGACCCAGCTCAACTATAAAATTCTCTTGTTCTTCCGGACCGATTTCAGAGAAACTGGTCTGTATAGATACTGCATATGGATATCGGTCAAGATAGACTATGCCTGCGTCACACCTGACTCGAGCCATCCCACCTGGTTTGTTAGCCAACGGCACTTCAGGTGGAATCACACGATTAAGGAGACTCTTCTTTGTTTTTCTAAGTACTGACAAACATCTCTCAGCAGACTTTTTACTTGGTCTACCATTGTATAAATGTTCCAGCAAAAGCACACAATCGTCAGGAGTGCCGAC
>CAZFLB010000172.1:0-6870 GCA_964518945.1 uncultured Acidobacteriota bacterium
AGTTTTATTCATGAACTTCAGTCAATTTCAAATGATTACTAGTTTGTTGCCAATAAAAAATTCGACGTTTATTTTTGCCGCGGTTTTCCTGACATCGATAGCGCGTGTAGATGCCCAGGAAAGCATTGCTTATCAGATGCCACCTGAGGCTATAAAAAATATCGCCGATGCTGTGCCTACACCGGGGATTGTGGTGGACCCAGCAAAAAAGTGGCTACTTGTTTTAGAACGACCAAACCTCTCTTCTATAAAAAGACTTTCGCAAAAGGAATTTAAGCTAGCTGGTTTGCGATTTGCACCTGCGAGCAATTCGGTGAGTCGTCGTAAAACCGCGAACTCGGTGCGACTGATTTCTATTGTCGATGGTGTGGAGAATAAAGTGACTGGTCTTCCAGAATTTGCTGCTATTGACCACGTACGATTTTCACCTGACGGTTCTCGTGTCGCATTCACTAATACGACTGAGTCTGGTCTTGAACTTTGGGTAATCAATGTGCAGACTGCAAAGGCCGAACGAATTCACAGTACTTTGAACGGCGTCCTTTCTGTTCGGGAAAGACCGTTTGCATGGATATCTGACCGGGCTGCGCTTATCGCTAAGAGTGTGCCTTCTAGTCGAGGTGCCCCTCCGGAGATGTCCGGAGTACCGAATGGTCCAACTATTCAGCAAACGACTGGAGAGGTTTCTCCTGCTAGAACCTATCAGGATCTTCTCAAAAACCGTCATGATGAATCGGTTTTTGGGTACTACGCGAAATCTCAACTCGTTGTGGTAAATGTGGATGGGAATATTAAGAAGGTAGGAGCTCCCGCAATTTATGCAAAGATTTCTCCTTCGCCGGATGGGGAGTTGCTGCTCGTAGAAAAACTTGAGAGACCGTTCTCGTATCTGGTTCCATATTCACGTTTTGCTGGTCGTGTTGAAGTATGGGATATCTCGGGAAATTTTGTGGCAGAAGTAGCACGAATGAATCTGGCGGAGGATGTGCCTATTGGCAGAAATGCTGTGAGAACGGGACGCCGAAATGTTCGTTGGCGTTCTGATGCGGATAGTACGGTGTACTGGGTAGAAGCTAGAGATGGTGGTGACCCCAAGGCCGAGGTCAAGTACCGCGATGAGGTCTACACATGGTCCAGACCTTTTGATGAGGAACCACAGCTTCTTATTTCCATGGGTTATCGGTTTAGAGATGTTTATTGGGGAAACGACAATGTGGCCCTTTTCCGAGAATGGTGGTGGGAAAATCGGGGTGAACGCATTTGGAAGGTTCAGCCGGGTTCACTTGATGCACCTCCAGTTAAGGTGTTCGACTATTCCTATGAAGACCGTTACAACGCTCCAGGGACACCGCTTATGAAACGAACGTCAAGAGACACTTCGTTGCTTATGACGAGTAAGGATGGCCTTATCTATTTAACGAGTGAGGGGGCATCACCTGAAGGCAATCGGCCCTTTGTAAACGCGTTTGATTTTAAGACGGGGAGTACCAAAACAGTGTTTCGGTCTTCGCGGCCGTATTTAGAAACTCCAATTATGTGGATGGACTTGGAAGAAAATAAGTTGTTGACGCGCCGCGAGTCTAAAGACGAGCCGCCCAACTTTTATGTGCGCGATGTCCTATCGGGCAATGTAAGAGCGCTCACGAATTTTTCACATCCATACCCTGCCCTTGCTGGTGTTGGTAGGGAGTTGATTCGTTATAGTCGAGCTGATGGTGTGAAGCTAACGGCGACTTTGTATACCCCGCCTGATTACGAAGAGGGGGATCCTCCTTTGCCAATGCTTGTTTGGGCCTATCCGCGTGAATATAAAAGTTTGGCTGCAGCAGCACAAGTAAGGGATTCACCGGACCGTTTTTCACAAGTGGCTTGGGGTTCGCCTTTATATTGGCTTACGGAAGGGTATGCGGTGATGGAAGGCGCTACCATGCCTATTGTTGGCGAGGGCGAACAGGAACCAAACGACACATATGTGGAACAGTTGGTTGCTAGTGCTCAAGCAGCTGTAGATGAGGCTGTGCAACGAGGAATTGCAGACTCTAATCGAGTTGCGATAGCGGGACACTCTTATGGGGCATTTATGACTGCGAACTTACTTGCTCACTCTGATATCTTTCGTGCAGGGATTGCGAGAAGTGGAGCATTTAATAGAACCCTGACACCTTTTGGATTTCAATCAGAGCAGAGGACTTTTTGGGAAGCTCCAGAAATTTACTTCAGCATGTCACCGTTCATGCATGCCCAAAAAATCAACGAGCCAATACTTTTGACACATGGTGAAGTGGACAATAATTCTGGCACATTTCCTATACAGAGCCGTAGACTTTACCATGCCTTGCAGGGTCATGGTGCGACAGCCCGTTTAGTTATGTTCCCGTACGAAAGCCATGGATTTAGTGCTCGAGAATCGGTAATGCACCTGTTGTGGGAAATGAACCGATGGCTTGACAAATATGTTAAAAACGCTCCGCGCGGCAAAAACACTACCGAAACGCATTAAATCTAGCCTCTTAATGGATAGCTTCGCAGTGAATTATTGTGGGAGGTATAATTCATGAAATCCCGTCGAGAATTTTTCTTGGATGCCTCTTTAGGAGCTATAGGTGTTGGATTTAGTCCTGAATCTTCTAAATTGGAGTCCAAGCGAAAAAGAAATACTGGCTTTGTGTCACATGACATCTACCAAGAGCATGTTATTAGCCCAGGTCATCCGGAATCGCCAGAGCGTCTTCGTCGAATTCTCGTAGAGCTGAAAACACGTGGCTTGGAACAGGAACTCCTAAGCATTAAGCGAGTAGAGGATCCGAAGACGAATATTGAAGGGCACCACAAAGAAAACCATGTTTCAGCAATTCGCAATATACCGACTACAGGTGCAGTAGCTGAAGCTGCCGTTGGAGGAGCGCTTGCAGCTGTAAAGGCTGTTGCTGAGGGACGAGTTAATAATGCATTTTGTGCTGTCAGACCACCTGGTCACCATGCGAACAATACGGGTCAAGAGGAGGGGTTCTGTTTTTATAGCAATGCAGCCATTGCTACAAAGTATGCTCAAGCCTTGGGCTTTGAAAAAGTTCTTATCATTGATTGGGATTACCATCACGGAAATGCTACACAGAATGCGTTTTATGATGACCCAACCGTTTTATTTTTCTCGAGTCATGATTGGCAAGCCTATCCAGGTACCGGAGATCCTGCACTAGCTGGAGCAGGAGATGGAACTGGCTTGAACATAAACGTGGATTTGGGGTGTGGAACAAAGGATAAGGATATGTTGAAAGCCTGGGATAGGAAACTACTTCCAGTGGCAGAGAGTTTTAAGCCGGACTTCATAATTATATCTGCTGGGTTCGACAGTCGTATGGAAGATACCCTTGGTTGTTTTGATGTTACCGATGACGCTTTTCGTAGAATGACACGGGTGACAATGGATGTCGCGCGTCGCCATTGTGGGGGGCGGATCGTTTCAATGCTGGAAGGTGGATACAATGTTGATGGTCTTGCTAAGGCGGTTGCAGCACATTTAGAAACTTTTGTGGAGGGTTGAGCTTTAATTGCATAAAATAATTCAAAGACAGTTGTCCGGTAATGAGGGTGATACTGTTTCTGAATCGATAGTGTTTTCGAACTGTTGTAGAGCCCACTGAAGCTTGACCGCATCTTCCGAACGAATTCGAATTCCTTCTGTGTCTTTTGGCATGGAAAAAGCATTTTCTAAAAGCTCGGTCGCATGAGTGGCTAATTGCATTGTTGTTTCCAGTGCTGCTGTTACATGTGGTAGGTCTCCAAGTACGATGTTTAAAAGTGCGCTCTCAGAGGTTACGTTTTCAGACTGAAGCGACTTCCATCGATCTAAGATTTCTTGGATATTCTTAGTTTGACTCAATTCACGACTCCTTTTTTACAAGTAGTTTATTAACAGGCGCCTGATCTCAGAGTGTCATTGGGATCCTGACGTTTTGATGTGATTCTCACACTAAATCCATGCCGGCAAAGTTTTCCAACAATCAGAGGTTAGATGTTAAAGGAGGGCGTTTGGGCGGTTAATGGAAACAGTTTGTTTTCCGTTTCATCAGAAGGGTTTCGTTCTAAGTGTTTTACGATTTCACCAATCAGAAAGATTGAACCTGCGACCAGTATCTCACCTTTGGGTTTTGCGAGAATTTTCGCTCGCTGGAGAGCGTCATACGAACAAGAAATTGATTCTGAAGGTATCCCTTGCAATTGAGACCACTCTGCTATGGGTTTGGGACCCATGGCCCGAGACAATTCTGCTTGGGTGGCAACTAAGTAACGGACATGAGGCAGCAAACATCTTAGTATTCCATAAGCATGTTTGTCTTTCATAACACCAAAAAGCAGGACCCGATCTTTTTTGGGGTTCGACGAAAGAAATTGGCTAAGTTTTTCAGCTGCCATAACGTTGTGAGCTGCATCTAATAAAACCTCAGGGGCTCCTGGTATACGCTGAAGTCGGCCGGGCCACTTTGTAGCTTGTACGCCTCTCCGCACTACTGATGGGCTTAAATTAGGCTCTACCAGCTCTGCAACACGCACAGCTAAGATTAGATTCTCTAGTTGATGTTCTCCTAAAAGGGGGAGCTCGAACTTCCCATAGTCCTGCTTAGGAGTTTTGAGGCGGATGACTTGGTCATAATGGTTGGGGGTTGCTTTGAGTTGAACTTCTTCGTTGGCGTGCAAAAGCATTGACCTACTTATCTTTGCTTTGGCTTTTACAACTTCTAGAGCCTCCTGTGTGAGGTTGCCTATGACGACTGGCTTCCCTTTTTGGATGATCGCAGCTTTCTCGTGGGTGATAGCCGTTAGAGTGTCGCCTAAGAACCGTTGGTGGTCAAAGCCGATTGAAGTAATTACTGAAATTGTCCTTGGCACAATATTAGTAGCATCCCATCTTCCACCCATCCCTACTTCTAAGACAGCAATGTCAACTTTCTTTTTTGCAAAATGGTAGAAAGCTGCAGCGGTGATAGCTTCGAAGAAGGTTGGTTCCTCCAAAGTTGTTGTTGCATCATGTACATTAGCTACGGCTGTAACAAGATCTCTATCAGAGATGGGGTTGTTATCGATATTTATCCGTTCAGACACATCTCGAATGTGTGGTGAAGTGTAACGACCAGTGCGATATCCGGCGGCGGAAAGGATCGACGCTAAGAGTGCTGCAGTTGATCCCTTCCCATTTGTTCCGGCAATTAATATGGAAGGGAATTGGAATTCCGGATGACCAAGCTGTTTTGTAAGGTTTGCAATATTCGATAACCCGAATTTGATGCCGAACTTTTCGCGGGTTTTGAGGTAATTAAGTGCGTCTTCGTGCGTTCTGATCAAGAAACAGGCTCTTCTTGACTCACTGTTGCGGAGGCAACAACTCCCTTATGACCTGTTTTTTTTGTAACAGGCTCAGTGAAAAACCGTAGCAGTATTGATAAAGTGTCTCGCAAATCTTGACGGGGAACAATCATGTCGAGCATGCCGTGCTCGAGGAGGTATTCGGAACGTTGGAAACCACCAGGGAGCGGTTGTTTTATTGTTTGCTCTATTACGCGAGGCCCGGCAAAACCAATCAGTGCTTTTGGTTCAGCAAGATTAATGTCACCGAGCATGGCAAAGCTAGCTGTAACTCCTCCAGTTGTAGGATCGGTAAGTACTGAGATGTAAGGGATTTTAGCATCGTCCATCTTTGCAAGAGCGGCGCTGACTTTTGCCATTTGCATGAGAGAAAGTGCTCCTTCTTGCATTCGCGCTCCGCCCGATCGTGAAACAATTAACATGGGAAGTTTGTGTTCAAGCGCATACTCTATGGCAAGAGTGAGCTTCTCCCCTACGACAACGCCCATGCTACCACCGATGAAGCTATACTCCATTGCTGCAAGAACGACGGGGACCCCCCCCATATTCCCTTTTGCAAGAAGGACGGCATCTTCTAGACCTGTTAGGTGTTGGCTCTGTGATAGTCTTTTCTGATAGCTCTTTGTATCTGTGAACTCAAGAGGATCGTTTGAGCTGATACCTTTTCCGAGTTCCTCAAAGTGGTTGCCATCGAAAAGTTTTTTGGCACGTTCCGTGGAAGACAGGCCCATATGATAGTTACACTTAGGGCAGACGTTGAGATTGCGAACGATTTCTTTTGTGTAGAGAATTTCGGAGCATTCTCGACACTTAGTCCAAAGACCTTCTGGCACTCGGCTTTCTTTCGCCGGCGTCAAAGGAGTTTTCTCTTTTTTAAACCAACTCATGTAGATATCTATTAGATCGTAGCAGTACGTTATTTAAGGTTCAAATTTGAATAGGAGTTTCCAAAAACGGACTGTTTATAAAAAGAATTTACAACAAAACTCCTGAGCGAACAAGTTGGCCCGGATTGCTTTTAATCAAACGTTGGTACGTAGAACCGGGTACCACCAGGCATTAACTGAATCTCTTGCAGTAGATCAGTTAGGTCAGTTTTCGGTGAAGAAAAATCTACTTCCGAACAGTTTACTACTAAGAGAGGAGTCTGTGAGTAGTGAAAGAAGAAGTAGTCATAGGCGCGTACGATGTTCGCAAGGTCATCTTCGTTTGGCTGGAATGTCGTTGTTTGTTGGCGCAGTCTTTTCATAAGCACAGGAGGGGAAGCTTGTAGATAGATTATCAGTTCTGGGGGCGATAGTTCTGAGGCTAGCGGAAGATAAATTTTTTCATTAAGCATTAATTCGGTATCGTCTAAATGTAAATAGGCGTAGATTTTGTCTTTTGCTAAGATAAAGTCAGACACACATGTTTGGGAAAAAAGCTCCCGCTGTGAGAGTTGTGATAGCTCACGGTAACGATTTAGAAGAAAGAAAATTTGCGTTTGAAATGCAGCGCCGGAGCGTC
>CAZFLB010000173.1:0-2593 GCA_964518945.1 uncultured Acidobacteriota bacterium
AGTGTATTTTTGTGAAAATTATGAGTTTTGATAAGGTATATTTACTCAATAGATCAAGTAGGTTGTTTATGGTAGCTTGTCTATTAGGCCTTCTAGGCATTTGCTAATTGTTTAATGTTGCCTATGCTGCTGTAGATTCTGATGATGATGGAGTGCTTGATAGCTCGGATAATTGTGTATATGTAAGTAATGCAGACCAGAGGGATAATGTTAGTGCATTTATATTAGGTTATGGAGATAAATGGAAAACATCATTTGAGCCGTTATGGGCTCCCCTAGATAAAAGTACAACCCGAGTCTATGTCGATGGCATCATAAATTTATCAGGCACTGATTACACATGGAGTTCTGATGGAAAAAAAATTGAATTTACCATTGCCCCTAAATTGGACGATGAGGTTCGTCTAGTAGTATTAGAAGACAAAGATGGAAGAGGTGATAAATGTTCTCCTGATCTTACAGTAGATTTTGATGGTATACCAGATGAGGGAGACAATTGTCCTCTTATTTACAATCCTTACCAGGAAGATACATGGGGGACCAGTGAAGGTGATGCCTGTGAGGTAGGTTCAGGAATTTCCGAAATATATCAGGTTTGGGCTAAAATGTATGAGCACTCTAATTATAATGGGATTGAGGAAGTGATTCGTGTGGATGATGTACTACTGTCTGGCAATGCAATAGGAGATGATGCTGTGTCGTCTATTCGTGTGGGACCACACACTGCTGTATATCTGTATTCCTTACCTAACTATGGTGGAGAGAGCGAGTTCTTTGGCAGCGACGATTCTGACTTTATGGACAATCAAATTGGTCATGATACTGTGTCATCTATTCGGATGTATAGTACTGCTCCTATAAAGGTAACTAAGATAGATGCAGGCATCGATTTCTGGTCAGGAACTAAAGGCCATGTCGGTCATATTTCCACTTCGCAACTGCAAACTTTGGTCTCAGGAGGGTCAGGTGCTAGTATTACTCTGGAGCATGATTATGTAGACAGCGTCCAGTCAATCACAGTTGATTACAATGGTGCTGGTGATTATTTTGTTTCTACAAAAAATTTGGCTGGAATATTAGATGAGACTGCGCATTTTCATTACGAAGGTGTCGCTGAAGTGGCTACTACTTCAGTCGTTACCGCTACATCTACTCCAGTACCTGCTCCTGTTTTAGCAGAAGTGGCTGGAAATAAATATATTGTTCAATCAGGGGATTATTTGTATAAAATAGCTGTGCTTCACAACACATCAGTACAGGCCCTCGTACTTGCTAACAATATCGCTAATTCCGATCTTGTTTTCGAAGGACAAGTGTTAATTCTTCCCTAGTCAATAATATAAGCTACAGTTACATCTAGTCGTGTTTTTGTCCATTTGGTAGTATTGCACCTGTAAGTGTGCGGGCACTTTTCAGTTGCGATTCAGTGACCAAAGCACCAGTGAGATTGGCGTCAGCTAAATATGCGCCACGTAGGTCAGCACCGCGCAGATCTGTGTTGATTAGTTCTGAACTGTTAAGTACAGCGTTCCTAAAAACAGAATTTTGTAGATTAGCTCCAGACAGAATAGCATGTCGCATAAATGCTCCTGTAAAATTAGAGTTACTCATATTTGCATCGATCAATACCGCATATTCGAGATCAGCTCCTGCCAAACTTGTTTCGGGTTTGTGGATTTCGCTCAAATTAATACCTTGCAAATTGCAGCTTATATTCTTACCTGTAAGAACTCGAGTAAGGCTATATATGTCAGTATTGCCTATGGAGGCTATCAACAAATATGATGCTAAAACTATTGCTGCTAAAGCACTGATGAACACTTTCTCATTTCGTGATCGAGTTGTCATTAGTTCTCCTCACGTTATACACTTTGGCAAAGTCTAGCGTTATATAAAGCAAATGAATACTTGGTATATGTATGTTGAATAAGTTGGAACTAACTCATACTCCATGCAACATATAAAAGGACCAAACCTACTATTCCCATTATAGATGCTACCCAAATCAGCCAACCTGGTTGTTCTGACTTCTTACGGGTTTTTATTGTAAGTGGTTCTTTTTGAATATATGTGTCTAAGTTAGAGGAATGGATAGATTCAGAGCTTGGTTGATTTTGAGCAGTAGTAGAGTTCTGATGAGTAATTGTATCTGCCTCAGTGGAGGCTTCAATATCCTCAATTATCTCTCCACTGTCAATGTTTTGAGACTCTAATGCAGCACTATTATTTATATTGCTATAGTTTTCTGGTTTGTAGCCTGGAGGCTTGCTTTGTTTCTTCGCTTCTATCACCCAAGGGTCTCCAGGGGCCAAGAGTTGTGCTCTTCTAATTGCGTCTGAACGTTCTTTTGTACTGGAGGCTAAGTCAGCTAGGAATTTCCAAGCAAGTAACTTGTTAGGATGTTTCTTGGTGAAGGTGCGCAACCCTTCTCTGGCTGCCGTAATATCACCAGACTTAGCTAGAGTAACAAGTTTATCCAGGTGTTCATCATGTATAGTCACTGAGTAACTATACATGATTGTTCTTTGTAGTGCCACATAGTCTTACATTTCTAGAGATTACCTCTGGTACAATAGATTTCTGTGATTAGTAA